>NZ_JBFARO010000229.1:0-6102 GCF_040677125.1 Actinomadura sp. NPDC049382 | reverse complement strand
GCAGTGCCCGGGCGGCGGCGCCGGCTGCGGCGCGGGTGGCGTCGCGGGCGGTGACGCGGTGTTCCCGGGTGGCTGCGGGGTGGTTCACGGGGTCCACGCTACTGGCCGGTGAAGTGCGGGGTTACCGTCGAAAGTCAGGGGTCGGGGGCGGTGAAGATCGCGGGTGGCGGGCGGGAGGGGGGCGGGCTGAACTACGGTTGGCGGGTGGTCCGGCGGGTGGGCGGTGGCGGCCGGGTGGCGAGGTGTGGAGAGCATGGAGGAGATCGCGTGATCCGGGTGATGCTGGCTGACGACCAGACGCTGGTGCGGGCGGGGTTCCGGTCGATCCTGGAGGGCGAGGCCGACATCGAGATCGTCGCCGAGGCCGGGGACGGGGCGCAGGCGGTGGAGCGGGCGGTCGAGGTGCGCCCGGACGTGGTGCTGATGGACATCCGGATGCCGGTGCTGGACGGGTTGGAGGCGACGCGGCGGATCATCGCCGATCCGCGGCTGGGCGGCGTCCGGGTGGTGATCTTGACGACGTTCGATCTGGACGACTACGTGTACGAGGCGATCAAGGCGGGGGCGAGCGGGTTCCTGGTGAAGGACACCGAGCCGCCGGAGCTGATCCACGGGGTGCGGGTGGTGGCGCGGGGGGACGCGCTGCTGGCGCCGACGGTGACGCGGCGGCTGATCTCGGAGTTCGCGTCCCGGATCACGGCGCCGCCGCCGGCGGCGGAGTTGAGCGCGCTGACCGAGCGGGAGCGGGAGGTGCTGGAGCTGGTGGCGGCGGGCCTGTCGAACGAGGAGATCGCGGGGCGGCTGGTGCTGTCGCCGGCGACGGCGAAGACGCATGTGAGCCGTATCCTGGCCAAGCTCGGGGCGCGGGACCGGGCGCAGCTGGTGGTGCTGGCGTATGAGAAGGGCGTGATCCGGCCGGGGTGGCTCGGCTGAGCGCGGCCCGGTCGGGCGCGGGCCCGCGGGCGGGGTGCAACGGGCCGGCGCGGGCCGGTGTTGACGGGATGTGACGGTTACGGACGAAGCGCTCCCCCGCCTTCCGGACGGCGCCCGCGGCGGTGCCGGCGATGACGCGGGCGCGGCGGTCGCGGCGGCGCTGGCGCGGGACCTGGACGCCGGGTTCGCGGCGCTGTACGAGGCGTACCGGGGCGCGGTGTTCTCGACGGCGCTTCGGTTGTGCGGGCGGTGGGCCGAGGCCGAGGATCTGTCGGCGGAGGCGTTCCTGCGGGCCTACCGGGCGTTGGCGGGGTACGAGGCGGCGCGGATCGAGGGGCTGCGGCCGCGGGCGTGGCTGCTGGCGATCCTGACGAACGTGTGGCGCAACAGCCTGCGGTCGGCGGCGCGGCGTCCGGTGGCGGCGCCGATGGAGGACGCGCCGGACCCGCCCGATCCGGGCGAGGGGGTGGAGGACGCCGCGGCGCGCCGGGAGACGGGCCGGGAGCTGGCGGCGCTGCTGGCCGAGCTGCCGGAGGCGCAGCGGGCGGCGGTGGTGCTGCGGCATGTGACGGGTCTTCCCGTCGCCGAGGTGGCGGCCGTGCTGGGGCTGCCGGAGGGCACGGTGAAGTCGCATGTGTCGCGGGGGCTGGCGCGGCTGCGGAGGCTGCGCGGCGTCCCGGACGGATTCGAGGGGCCGCGTGAGCGGCGGGAGGGAGGCCGGTGATGACCGGTGCCGATGCCTTCGGCGGGGCGGTGGATCCGGCCGTGGATCCGGCCGTGGACGCGGTGGTCGACGAGTTGGCGGGGCTGGCGGCGGACGCGCCGGCGGGGCTGCTGGAGCGGATCGCGGCGCGGCGGGTGCGGGTTCCCGGGCCGGTGGAGGACGGGCCGCTGGCGGGGCTGCAGGTGGCGTTCACGGACCGTGGGGTGGCGTACGTGCGTGCGGGGATGGGCGAGCGGGAGTTCGCCGAGGCGTTCCGGGAGCGGTTCGCGCGGCCGCTGCTGGCGGCGGAGCGTCCTCCGGCGGGGCTGGTGCCGGCGTTGCGGTCGGGGCGGCTGGGCGGGCTGCGGCTGGACCTGCGGGGGCTGAGCGAGTTCGAGGCGGCGGTCCTGGAGGCGGCGGCGGAGATCCCGCGCGGGCAGACGCGCCCGTACGCGTGGGTGGCGCGGCGGGCGGGGCGGCCGCGGGCGGTGCGGGCGGTGGGGTCGGCGCTGGGCCGCAACCCGGTTCCGCTGCTGATCCCGTGCCATCGGGTGACGCGGTCGGACGGGTCGCTGGGCGAGTACGTGTTCGGTGCGGGGGCCAAGGAGCGGCTGCTGCGGGCCGAGGACGTGGACGTGGACGAGGCGGTGGAGCTGGCGCGGCGCGGGGTGCGGCTGGTGGGGTCGGACACGACGGGGATCGTGTGCTATCCGACGTGCGCGGACGCGCGGCGGATCGCGCCGGGGCACCGGCGCGGGTTCGGCGGGCTGGCGGCTGCGGAAGCGGCCGGGTACCGGCCGTGCCTGCGCTGCCGTCCCGCCTGACCGGCCCCGGACGGGTCGGCGGGCGCCGGCGGGGGGTGGGGCATAGTTCGGCGCTGGCCGGGAATGGGGCCGTCCACCTGCGGGGACGAGCCCGCGGGCGGACCGCCGAGGAGAGGGAGACCGCCATGCGCGTCGTCGTGACCGGCGCGACCGGCAACATCGGGACCAGCACGCTGCGCGAGCTCGCCGAGGACCCCGCCGTGACCGCCGTGACCGGTGTGGCGCGGCGCGCGCCGGGGCCGGGCGCGGTGCGGGAGACCGACCCGGCCGGCAGCGGGAAGATCGAGTGGGCGCGGGCCGACGTCACCGACAGCGACCTGGTGCCGCTGCTGCGGGGCGCCGACGCGGTGGTGCATCTGGCGTGGCTGTTCCAGCCGACCCACCGGCCGGCGGTGACGTGGGACGCGAACGTGGTCGGCAGCGGCCGGGTGTTCGACGCGGTCGCCGAGGCCGGGGTGCCGGCGCTGGTGCACTCCTCGTCGGTCGGCGCCTACTCCCCCGGGCCCAAGGACCGCCCGGTGGACGAGTCGTGGCCGACGCACGGGTGGCCGGGCGCCGCCTACTCGCGGGAGAAGGCGTACGTGGAGCGGCTGCTGGACGCGTTCGAGGCCGCCAACCCGCGGTGCCGGGTGGTGCGGATCCGGCCGGGGTTCGTCTTCCAGCGGCAGTCGGCCAGCCAGCAGCGGCGGCTGTTCGCCGGGCCGCTGCTGCCGGGCCGGCTGGTGCGTCCGGGCGGGATCCCGTTCGTGCCGGACATGCCGGGGCTGCGGATGCAGTTCCTGCACGCGGCGGACGCGGGGCAGGCGTTTCGGCTGGCCGCGACCGGTGCGGCGCGCGGGGCGTTCAACGTCGCCGCCGACCCGGTGGTGGACGCGGCCGAGCTCGCCGGCATGCTCGGCGCGCGCACGGTCCGGGTTCCGCAGCCGGCGGTGCGGGCGGCGCTGGCGGCGGCGTGGGGGCTGCATCTGGTGCCGGCGTCGCCGGGCCTGTTCGACCTGGCGATGCGGATCCCGGTCATGGACACCGCGCGGGCCCGCACCGAGCTGGGCTGGACGCCGCGGCACACCGCCCGGGAGGCGTTCAGCGACTTCCTGGAGGGGCTGCGGTCCGGCGCCGGGCGGGACACGCCGCCGCTGGCGCCGGGTGGGGCCGGGCCCGGCCGCGCCCGCGAGTTCAGCACCGGCGTCGGCCGCCGCCCCTGACCCGCCCCTGGCACGCCGCGGACTTCACCCCGCACCGTCTCGTCCATCCCACTGCCACATCCCAGTGCCATCCCATCGCCATCGCGCTACCGGAGGTCACCTGATGCCGACGATCACTTCCGACCACCTGCACACCCTGCTGGCCTCCACCGACCGCGACGCGGCGCTCGTCGTGGTCGGGGGCCGCGCGGCGGTCGTGCCCGGCGATCCCGGCCGGGGCGGCGGCCCTGAGGACGCGCTGGTGATCACCACGCGGGACGCCGTCATCGCCGAGCTGGACACCGGCGCCAACGAGGAGCAGATCGAGGCGCTGGCCCAGCGGCTGGACGTCGCGCTGGAGAGCCTCGGCGGCTGAGGCTCCCCGCGTGAGGCTCCCCGCGGCTGAGCTGAGCGGCCTGCTGAGCGGGCCTCAGCCGCGGGTGCGGCGGCGGTGGCTGGTGTCGCAGAACGGGTAGGAGCGGCTGCGGCGGCACGCGCACAGCGCGACCAGCCACCGGTCCGACACGACCGTGGAGCCGTCCTCCAGGACGACCTCGACGGGGCCCTCCACCAGTACCGGGCCGCCCGGCACCATCCGCACCCGCCGCCGATCCCGGCGCGCGGACGCGCGTCCTTCCCGATGCTCTTCGTCGGGTGCGGGTGCGGGGGCGGGGTCAGGCGGCCCGGTGCCGGTGCTCATGGCGCTCCTCACCGCCTGCGGTTCCGGCCGCGATCCGGTCGGCGCGGACCACGACGAGGTCCTCGTGCAGCTGCCCGGGCCCGAGCAGGCCCCGCGCGGCCAGCAGCGCGGCGCGGCGCCGCATCACCGGGCCGAACGGTTCGCGGCGGCGGGCCACCACCGACGCGCGCATCCCGGCGGCGCGCAGGGCCACCAGCGTCGCCGCGACGCCGTTCAGCGCCGAGTGCACCAGCAGCAGCGTCCCGCCCGGCGCCAGGTGCTGAGGGGCGTGTGCGCAGATCCGGTCCAGCAGGGCGCGGCCGTCGTGGCCGCCCTCCCAGGCGCGTGCCGGGCCCCGCACCGCCGCCGGGTCGGCGTCGCCCGCCACGTACGGGGGGTTGGCGACGATCACGTCGAAGACCTCGCCGGCGACCGGGGCGAACAGGTCGCCGCGCAGCACCCGGACGGGCAGGCCCCGCAGCCGGGCGTTCATCCGCGTGGTGAGGACCGCGGGCGCCGAGACGTCCACGGCGACGACGTCGCAGCCGGCGCGGGCGGCGGCCAGCGCGACCGCGCCGGTGCCGGTGCCGAGTTCCAGGACGCGGGCGCGAGGCGGGGCGCCGGCACGGGCCAGTGTCCGGGTGAGCGCGCCGGTCAGCAGCGAGGTGTCGGCCTGCGGCCGGTACACCCCCGGCGGGCGCAGCAGCATCATCGCCGGTCCCCCTCTCCCCCACCGGCCGGCGGGGTGTCAGGCAGCTCGTCCGGGGGCGCGTCGGGCAGTGGGCGGCGCAGCGCGGGCCGGCCGGCGCGCCAGCGTGCCAGCAGGTGTCCGGCCAGGCGGTCC
This sequence comes from Actinomadura sp. NPDC049382, assembly GCF_040677125.1. Lineage (NCBI taxonomy): Bacteria > Bacillati > Actinomycetota > Actinomycetes > Streptosporangiales > Thermomonosporaceae > Actinomadura > Actinomadura sp. NPDC049382. The sequence continues at coordinate 938 of NZ_JBFARO010000229.1, read as the reverse complement.
TCCAGCAGCCCGGTCGCCCGCACGCCCAGCACCACGTCGGCGGCCAGTTCGGGCTCGGCGGCCAGCAGCGCACCGACGACGTCGTGGCGCAGGACCTGCTCGTGAACGGCGTCGGCCTCGATGTGCTCGGTGTAGAACAGGACGGCGCGGGGGCCGGCGCCCAGGCGGCGCAAGGCCGCGGCCATCCGCCGCGCGGACGGCGCGGTGGTGATCTCAGCGGCGGCGAAGTGCCCGACCAGGGCACCGCGCAGCGACCGGTGCAGGCCGAACAGCGACATCATGGTGACGGTGGCGAGCATCTGCGGCGGGGCGGCGTCGACGTAGGCGCCGTAGGCGGAGTCCAGGCCGAGGTCGTCCAGGAGGGCGGCGTACAGGCCCTGGTGGGTCATCTCGGGGCGTCCGCCGCCGAACTCGTCGTTCTCGACGGCGACCAGCGCGGTCTTGGCGCGGCCCCGCAGCCGCGGGATGACCCAGGCGTGCGGGTCGGCCTCCTTCAGGTGGTACACCGACCGCAGCGCCGCGTGCTCGCGCAGCTGCCAGGGGCGGCCGTCGTCGCGCAGGTGGTGGGTGACGCCTCCCCCGCCGACCGGTTCCACCAGCAACTCCTCCAGAGCGGCCTCCACATCGGCGCCGGCGTCGGGGCCGGTGCCGGTGCCGGTGTCGCGGCGGAGCGCGGCCAGGAACTCGGTCTCCAGGGCGGCGCGGGTCCGCAGCAGCGCCGGGTCCCACTCCCAGTCGGGGTGGACGCCGGCGAAGCCCTGGTAGTGCAGCTCGTAGCAGGTGTGCAGGGCGAGCTGGAGGTCGTCCCCGTAGGGGTCGGCGGCCGCGGCGTCGGCCGGGCCGGGGATGCGGTGCGTTCTTTCCTTGATCTGGGCGCGCGTCTTGACGGGCGCCTCCACAGTGCTCATCGATCGCTCTCCTGAGCTCGGGTCGTCGGG
>NZ_JBFARO010000228.1:0-6105 GCF_040677125.1 Actinomadura sp. NPDC049382 | reverse complement strand
ACCGAGCCGCCGGGCCCGCCGGCGGGGCGCGTCACCGGCAGGCCGGCCGCGCGCAGCATCGCCTCCTGCCCGGCGACCTGCTCCAGGCAGCCGCGCCCGCCGCAGGAGCAGGGCGGGCCGGCGGGCTCGGCGATGAGGTGGCCGAGCTCCCCGGCGAAGCCGTGGGCGCCGCGGAACACCCGCCCGTCCACGACGATGCCGGCGCCGATCCCGATCTCGCCGGAGACGTGCACGTAGTCGCCGAACCGGGCGCCGCCGCCGAACCACAGCTCGCCGAGGGCGGCGAGGTTGGCCTCGTTGTCGTACTCGGCGGGCAGCGGCGCGGCGAGGCCGGGCGCGCCGGTGACGGGGACGTCGGTCCAGCCGAGGTTCGGGGCGTGCCGGACCACGCCGTTCTCGCGGTCGAGCAGGCCGGGCAGCGCGACCGCGGCGCCGGCGACGGCGAGGCCCTGCCCGGCGGCGGCCGCGACCGCCTCGGCGGCGAGCGCGGACAGCGCGGCGAGCACCGCGCCGGGCTCGCGGCCGCGGTTGTCGGCGCTGACCACGTGCCGGTAGCGGACCTGCTTGGCGAGGTCGAGGACGCAGGCGGCGAGGTAGTCGACGTTGACCTCCAGGCCGAGCCCGGCGGCGCCGTCGCCGTGCAGGGAGACGCCCACGCCGGGCCGGCCGCGCTCCCCCTCGTGGACGGGCGCGCCGTCCCGCACCAGCCCGGCGCCCTCCAGCAGGGCGACGAGGTTGGAGACGGTGGTCTTGGTGAAGCCGGTCAGCTCGGCGAGCCGCGCCCTGGTCACGGGCTGGTGGCGGGCGATCCGCTCCAGGACGACGGCGAGGTTCCGCTCGCGCATCGTCGCGTGCCGGACGGGGGCGTTCGCGGACTTTGTCATGAATGAACCCTAAATGAAGCGCGACTATAGGCAGGGCTGCGGCCCTCTGCTACGTTAATTAGTCCACGCTCTTTACGAAAGGGGTCGGGATGGCCGAGAGCCTGGTCGCGGGCGTCGACTCCTCCACGCAGTCGACGAAGGTCGTCCTGTGCCGCGCCGCCGACGGCGCCGTGGTCGCGGAGGCGTCCGCGCCGCATCCCGACGGCACCGAATGCCACCCGGACCACTGGTGGAACGCGCTCTCCCAGGTCCGGGAGCTGCTGGAGCGCGCCGACGCGGTCGCCGTCGGCGCGCAGCAGCACGGCATGGTCGCGCTCGACGGCGGCGGCGAGGTCGTCCGGCCCGCGCTGCTGTGGAACGACACGCGCTCGGCGCCGCAGGCCCGCGCGCTCGTCGCCGAACTCGGCGGCCCCAAGGCGTGGGCGGAGCGGACCGGCAGCGTGCCGGTCGCCTCGTTCACCGTCACCAAGCTGCGCTGGATGGCCGAGCACGAGCCGGAGAACGCGCGCCGCACCGAGCAGGTCATGCTCCCCCACGACTGGCTGACGCTGCGGCTCGGCGCCGCCGAGCCGGTCACCGACCGGGGCGACGCGTCCGGCACCGGCTACTGGTCCCCCGCGACCGGCGCCTACCTCCCCGACCTGCTGCGCGCCGCGCTCGGCCGCGACGCCGAGCCGCCGCGCGTCGCCGCCCCGGGCGAGCGGGTCGGCGAGACCTCGTGGGGCGCCGCGCTCGGCCCCGGGACCGGCGACAACATGGCCGCCGCGCTCGGCCTCGGGCTGCGGCCCGGCGACGTGGTCGTCTCGATCGGCACGTCCGGCACGGCGTTCGCGGTCGCGGACGTCCCCGCCGCCGACCCCTCCGGCCTGGTCGCCGGGTTCGCCGACGCGACCGGCCGGTTCCTGCCGCTCGTCTGCACGCTGAACGCCGCGCGGATCCTGACCGCCGCCGCCGCGATGACCGGTGCCGCGCTCGACGAGCTGTCCGCGCTCGCGCTCGCCGCCGAACCCGGCGCCGGCGGCCTGACCCTGCTGCCCTACCTGGACGGCGAGCGCACCCCCGACCGCCCGGACGCGACCGGCGTCCTCGCCGGGCTGACCACGTCCAACGCGACGCGGGAGAACGTGGCGCGGGCCGCGGTGGAGGCGCTGCTGTGCTCGCTCGCCGACGCCGTCGACCACCTGGCCGCGCAGGGCGTCCGGCCCCGCCGCACGCTGCTGATCGGCGGCGGCGCCCGGTCCGCCGCCGTCCAGGCGCTGGCCCCGGCGATCCTCGGGACGCCGGTGACGGTGCCCGAGCCCGCCGAGTACGTCGCGCTCGGCGCCGCCCGCCAGGCGGCATGGGCGCTCGCCGGGACGCCGGAGCCCCCGGCGTGGCCGGCGCCGCCCGCGACCGAGCACACGAGCGACCGCACCGAGACGGGCGTCCGCGAGCGCTACGCGGCGCTACGCGACTCCGCCCCGGAGATCTGAGGAGGAACCCCATGAGCGACTACACGCCCACGCCCGAGGACCGGTTCTCGTTCGGCATCTGGACGGTCGGCTGGCAGGGCGTCGACGTGTTCGGCCCCGGCACCCGGCCGCCGATGCCCGCCGACCGCGCCGTCCGCAAGCTGGCCGAGATCGGCGCCTACGGCGTCAACTTCCACGACAACGACGTGTTCGACTTCGACGCCTCGCCCGGCGAGCGGCAGGAGAGGATCGGCGCGTTCCGCAAGGCCCTCGACGAGACCGGCCTCGTGGTCACCACCGCCACCACCAACCTGTTCGGGCACCCGGTCTTCAAGGACGGCGCGTTCACCGCCAACGACCGCGACGTCCGCCGGTTCGCGCTCCGCAAGGTCATGGACAACCTCGACCTCGCCGCCGAGCTCGGCGCCAAGACCTACGTGTGCTGGGGCGGGCGCGAGGGCGCCGAGTCGGGCGCCGCCAAGGACGTCCGCGCCGCGTTGGACCGCTACAAGGAGGCCTTCGACGTCCTCGGCGCCTACGTCGCCGACCAGGGCTACGACCTGCGGTTCGCGATCGAGCCGAAGCCGAACGAGCCGCGCGGCGACATCCTGCTGCCCACCATCGGGCACGCGCTCGCGTTCATCCAGACGCTGGAGCGCCCCGACGACGTCGGCCTGAACCCCGAGGTCGGGCACGAGGAGATGGCCGGCCTCAACTACGCGCACGGCCTCGCGCAGGCGCTGTGGCAGGGCAAGCTGTTCCACATCGACCTGAACGGGCAGCACGGCCCCCGCTACGACCAGGACCTGCGCTTCGGCGCCGGCAACGCGCGCGGCGCGTTCTGGGTCGTCGACCTCATCGAGAACAGCGACTACAGCGGCCCGGTCCACTTCGACTTCAAGCCGCCGCGCACCGAGGACGACGAGGGCGTGTGGGAGTCGGCGGCCGCGTGCATGCGCAACTGGCTGATCCTGCGGGAGAAGGTCCGCGCGTTCCGCGCCGACCCCGACGTCCAGGACGCCCTGCGCCAGGCCAAGGTGGAGGAGCTCGCGCAGCCCACCCTCGCCGAGGGCGAGGACTGGCGCGCCGTCCGCGCCGCCACCGCCGACGCCGAGGCCCTCGGCGCCCGCCGCACCGCGTTCGAGCTGCTCGACCAGCTCGCCCTGGAGCACCTCTACGGCGTGCGCTCCTGAGACCGTCCCCCTGGAAGCCCGCCCCCCTGGAAGCCCGCCCCGCCTCCCCGGGGGCGGGCTTCCGCCTTGCCGCGGCGACGGCCGGCTAGGGCGCCGCCAGCGCCTCGGTCGGAGCGAGCCGGGCCGCCCGGACGGCCGGGTACAGGCCCGCGACCGCGCCGATCAGCAGCGTGGCGAGGACGCCCCCGGCCATCGCCCACACCGGGACGACGGTCGGCCACCCCTGCGACACCGCGAACACCGCGGTGACCGCGATGCCGATGGCCACGCCGCCGACCCCGCCGAGCGCGGCGAGCAGCTGCGACTCGGTGAGGAACTGCAACCGGATCTGCCCGCGGGTCGCGCCGAGGGCGCGGCGCAGCCCGATCTCGGCCCGCCGCTCCAGCACCGAGATCACCATCGTGTTGGCGACGCCGACGCCGCCGACCAGCAGCGCCACGGCGCCGAGCCCGAGCAGCAGCCCGGTGAACGCCTCGTCGGTGGCGGCCCGCGCGGCCAGCGCGTCCGAGGGGCGGCTGACCTCGACCTCGGTGGGCGCCTGCGGGTTCGCGGTCGCGGCGAGCAGGTCGCGGACCTTCTCCACCGCGTCCTCGCGGGCGCGGGTGTAGAGGGTGGTCGGGTGGCCGTCGAACCCGAGCCGGGCGCGGGCGGCCTCCCAGCCGACGAGCGCGGCGGCGTCCAGCTCGGGGGCGAGCTGGTTCGGCTCCAGGACGCCGACGACGGTGAACCACTGCGAGCCGAGCCACACCTGCGCGCCCGGCCCCGCGATGCCGAGCCGGTCGGCCGCCTCCGCGCCGAGCACCACGGCCGGGTACCGGGCCGTGCCGGCGTTGAGCCAGCTGCCGGACGCCATGGCCAGGCCGACGGTCTCCGGCAGGTCGAGCCGGGCCGCGCGGACGCTGATCCCGCCGCTCTCCCCCTCCGGGATGTGGTCGTTGCGGTAGACGTTGGCGTCCTCCAGCGTCGCCGTCGCCGACGCCGACTCGACGTCCGGCATCCGCCGCACCATCCCGACGGACTGCTCCGGCAGCTTCGCCTCCCCGCCGAACAGGTCCCGGCCGGGCTCGGCCGTGAGGAGGTTGGTGCCGAGCCGGTCCAGGGTGGCCTGGAGCTGGGCGCGGCTGGACGTCGAGATGCCGACCACGCCGATCATCGCGGCGATGCCGATCGCGATGCCGAGCGCCGACAGGAACACCCGCATCGGGCGCGACCGCAGCCCGGCCGCGCCGACCCGCAGCGCGTCCGCCGGGCCGAGCCGGGCCGGCGCGCCGCCGTTCCCCCGGGTCATGTCACCGCCTCCGCCCGTGCCTCGTCGCGGACGATCCGGCCGTCGCGCATCCCCACCCGGCGGGGCAGCAGCGCGGCGATGTCCCGGTCATGCGTGATCAGCACGACGGTCGTGCCGCCGCCGGACAGCTCGCGCAGCAGGTCCAGGACGCCCGCACCGGACGCGGAGTCCAGCGCGCCGGTCGGCTCGTCCGCCAGCAGCAGCGCCGGCTCCCCGACGACCGCCCGGGCGATCGCGACCCGCTGCTTCTCCCCGCCGGACAGCTGGTGCGGCCGGTGCCCGAGCCGGTGCCCGAGACCGACACGCTCCAGCGCCTCCCGGGCCCGCCGGCGCCGCCGCACGAGCGGCACGCCCCCGTACAGCAGCCCGTCCGCGACGTTGTCGAGCGCGCTCACCCCGGCGGCGAGGTGGAACTGCTGGAACACGAACCCGATCCGCCGGGCGCGCAGCGCCGACAGCCGCCGGTCCGGCAGCCGCGAGACGTCGGTGCCCTCGACGAGGACGGTGCCGGCGCTCGGGCGGTCGAGCGTGCCGAGCAGGTGCAGCATCGTCGACTTCCCGGACCCGGACGGCCCGACGATCGCGACCAGCTCCCGCTCCGCCACGGTCAGCGACACCCCGTCCAGCGCGGTCACCCCGCCGGGATAGGTCTTGGTGACCCCGCGCAGCTCCACGACCGGGCTCACGAGGGCACCCCGACCTTCATGCCCTCGGCCACACCGGACCCGGAGATCTCGACCCGCCCGCCGGTGAACACGCCCGTCTCCACGGGCACGGTGCGGACCCGGCCGTCCTCGACGACCTGGACGGCGTAGCCGCCGTCGCCCCGGGCGAGCAGCGCGCCGACCGGGACGGCGAGGACGCCGCGGTGCCGGTTCGCGGTGAGGCGCACCTCGACGGGCGCCCTGTCGTAGGAGCCGAGCGACTTCTGGGAGCCGACGGAGACCACGACCTCGATGGTGGCCGGCTGGTCCTCCCTGCCCTCCTCCGCGACCCGCCCGACGGAGCCGATCCGCCCCTTGACCGTGCCGCCGGACGGCAGTTCGATCTCCACCCCGTCGCCCTTCCGCACGAGCCGCTGGTACTTGACGTCCAGGTCGACGGTCACGACGCGGGTGGTGCCGGTGTAGGCGAGGACGGGGCCGCCGAGCCGGTCGCCGACCTCGGCCTTGCGCGCGGACACCCGGATCCGGCCGGCTCATGCACGGCCTCGACCGGCGGCTGCCGAAGGCGATCTTCCTGGACGAGGCGTGGGCGATCACCTCGACGCCCGAGGGCGCGAAGCTGGT
>NZ_JBFARO010000227.1:0-6182 GCF_040677125.1 Actinomadura sp. NPDC049382 | reverse complement strand
CCGTTCCCCCCCCCCCGCGGCGGCCGGCGGTCGCCCCCGCGGGCGGGCCGGCGCCCGCCGCCGGCGGCCCGGGCGCCCCGCCCGCGGCCGGTCCCGGCGCGGCCGCACAGGGACCGCACGTCCCGCCGGCGCAGGGGCCGCAGGTCCCGCCCGCGCCGGGTGCCGCGCCCCCGAACGGCCCGCGGCCCGGCGGCCCGGCGGGAGGCGGTCCCGCGACCGGCGACGACCGCCCGCCGACCGCCTGATGGTCGCTCTCGTCGCCCTGTGCGCGGTGGGGCTGGTCCTGTCGTTCATCATCGGATACGCCTGGGCGAGCCGTCCCCCGGGCGCGCGGGCGGCGCCGGCCGTGCGGCTGCGCGCGGCCCGCGAGCAGCTCGACGGGACGCTCGGCCCGGTCGCCTCCTTCGGCGTCTTCCTCGGCGCCGGCACGTTCGTGGTGACCGTGGTGTGCCTGCCCCTCGGCGAGCTGTTCCAGCGGCTCCTCCGGGCCCACGACGTCCCGATGTTCAACCTCGCGCAGCGCACCGTGCGGTCCGGCGCCTGGACGGACGCGATGAAGGTCCTCACCCAGTCGGGGAACGTGTGGCCGACCCGGTACGCCGGGCTGGCCGGGGCGATCGCCCTCACGATCGTCGCCGTCCGGAAGGGCCGCCGCGCGTGGGTGCCGATGCTGCTGATCGGCTCGGTCATCCTGGTGGAGCGCTTCCAGCAGACCGCGCTCGGCGCGCTCGTCGACCGGGGCCACCCGCCGACGACCCTCGGGACCTACCCGTCGGGCGGGTGCGCCCGGCTGATCTCGATCTACGGCGCGATCGTGCTGATCACGCTGTCGTACCTGCGTGCGGGCCCGCGGGTGCGCGCCACCGCGTGGGGCCTGTTCGCCGCCTTCGCGTTCTGGGAGGGCTACACGCGCTGGTACCTCAGCAAGCATTGGATCACCGACGTGTACGGCGGCTGGATCTACGGCTACCTGCTGCTGGCCGTGGTCGTGTTCGCGGGCCGGTCGCTGCTCGCCGAGCCCGCGGACGGGTCCCCGTCCACGGGCCGCGGGCGAGAGCCGGCTACGGCGGTGTCAGGCGGTTGAACTCCGGCATTTTGGCGATCTGCCGGAATGCCTGCGCGGAGGCACCCGTGGCGTTCCACCTCGTGTCCCCCACGGGCGTCTTCGGCGACTCGAAGTACAGCAGGCCCTTCAGCCGGGGGTACTGCGGAAGCTGGCGCGGCACGGACGCGAAGAAGCGCCGGCTGAAGTCGGGGTCGTTCTTGCGGTTCACGGTGCCCCACTCGGCGAGCATGAGCGGCTTCTTCGGGAAGCGCGCCGACGCCCACGTGTAGAACCCGGGCCAGTTCGGATAGTCCGGACGCCTCTTGTTGACCAGCGTCGCGAAGTCGCTCACCCACTTGTCCGCGTACAGGTCCGCGGCCACCCAGTCGATCACGTCGTCGCCCGGGTAGAGGTCGTTGAACCAGGGCTGCGACCCCCAGTTCGGGACCCCCATGTAGGCCATCACGGTCACCACGTTGTCGGCGCCGCCGGCCCGCAGCCGCTTGATCACGTGCCGGACCATGTCGCGGTAGTCGCGCGCGGTGTACCCCGAGCCGGGCTGCGGCCGGACCTCCTCCTCCGGCTCATGGTGGACGGCGAGGAAGAAGCGCTGCGGATGGACGTCGCGGATGCGGCGGGCGATGTCGTCGATGTGCTCGTCGACCGCCGGGTCCCCGGCGGCGACCTGCGCCCAGGTCCGGCCCATCTCCGGCTTCCAGTTGAGGAACAGCAGCCGGCGGCGGCCGCCCTCGCGGGCCATCGCGATCTGGCGGTCGGTCGGGAAGACCTCCCCGTCCCGGTGGTACATGTGCAGGACGTCGGCGGGCCGGCGGGTCTTGTCCTCGAAGTCGGTGAGGGCCCGTTCCGTCGACTTGCTCGTGAAGACGCCCGGCGCGACGCCCCACCACCGGCCGCACTCCGGGACCAGCTTGGCGGAGACCGCGCAGCCCGGCCCTTCCTCGGAGCCCCCGCCGGCCTGGACGCCGACCACGACGCCCGTGGCCAGAACGACCGCGCCGACCCCCGCACCGAGCGCCCAGCGGCCCCTTCTCGTCATGGCCATCTGAAGAAGACCCCCCCTTGCACGTAAAGGCCAGGCGCCCACCGCACTCGGGCGGGCGCCTGGCCCTCTATCACTGCCGCGCTACAGGTCACACGAGGAATCGGCTGCCTTCGTGCGGTTCCGCGGCGAACGGAGCATCAGCCGACGAAGAGGCCGCGGCCCCGCCAGTCCGCCGTGCTGATCACCGTCGGGCTCCCGCTCGGGGCGCCGCCGGTGAACTTCACCGCGTTCAGCTTGCCGTCACTGGCGACGTAGTAGAGCTTACCGTCGGAGACGAACATCCCCTGGACGTTCGACCAGCCGGAGGACGCCGCGGTGTACTCGATGGCGCCGAGGATCCCGCTCTCCGGCGTGAAGTAGCGGTAGTACAGCGCCGAGCTCCCGGACCGGGTGTAGTACATCCGGCCGTTGTCGAAGAACATCCCGAGCGTGCGGCCGCCCGTCACCGAGCTGTAGAAGTCCGACTGGCGGCCCTTCCACGCCGGCTCGTCGGCGTCCCACTGCGCGTCGGCGTAGGGGTTGACGAACTGCTCCGCGCCGACGGCCGTGCCGTTGAACGTGCGCTTGTACAGCTTGCCGTCGGCCTTGGCGTACCAGAGGACGCCGTCGATCAGCATCGCGCCCCGCACGTCCGACCAGTTCATGCCGCCGGAGACGGACTCGGTGACCTCGGTGCCGACGGTCGTGCCGTCGAGCGTGCGCGAGACGAGCTTGTTGGGCTGCACGACCGACCCGGGCGCCGCGATGTACACCTTGCCCGGAAGCTGCTTGGTGGCGTCCTCGGGCAGCGTCGCGCCGCCCGCGAACGGGAAGAAGCCGATCTTCCCGCGGAACTTGTGCGACGCGGGCGGCAGGAAGTAGTTGGTGTCGCTGCCGACCCACAGGCCCTCGGAGGTCACCAGCAGGGACCACGCGCCGTCACCGCGCGGGTCGCGGCCCGGGTTCCAGGAGAGCGGGACGCCGTTGCGCGGGTCGAGGGCGGCCAGGCCGGGGCGGGTCACCGCGCCGGGGCCGGCGCTGTCGCGGCCGGTGGGGTTGTTGGACCAGCGGGGGTGCCCGCCGGCGAACACGGCCGCGCCGGAGACCGCGACCGAGTCGATCGTGTCGCCGCCCGTCCAGTTCGTCCACGCCGGCTTCACGTTCGAGCCGGTGTCGGCGGTGTCCCAGCGGGTGACGCTGTCGCACAGCTGGGACGTGCCGTACGGGCCGCCCGTCGAGCCGACCACGACGAACTTGCCGTCCGGCGACATCGCCATGTCGCGCACGTAGCTGTCGAAGACGGTGTTGCACGAGGTGGCGAACCCGTCGGTCTTCCAGTTCGCGTCGAGCGCGTCGGAGGAGTCGCCGAGGTTCAGCCGGGCGAACTGCCGCCGCTCCTGGCCGCCGGCCGTACGGAAGTTCCCGAGCGCGTACATCTTCGTGCCGTCGGGGGTGGCGGCGATCCGCCGGACGCGCGTGACTCCGCCGTTGTGCACGCCGGTGAACGGGACCACGCCGAACTTGGTCGACAGCCCGCCCGTGGTCGGGCTGAGGGCCGCGAGGCGGTTGCGCGCCACGCCCGCGACCGTGGTGAACTGCCCGGCGATGTACAGGCGGCCGTGCGCCTGCTCGATGTCGAAGACGGCGCCGCCCTTGATGCCCGGCGTCTTCCAGGTGCCGTCGGCGACCTCCTTGCCGGTGCCCACGTCGAGGCGGGCGAGCTTCGGCCGGGCCTTGCCGTTGACCGTGTTGAACTTGCCGCCGACGAGCACCGACTTGCCGTCGGCGCCCGGCGCGAGCGCGAGGACCTCGTCGTCGAGCTGCACCTTGAAGGCGGTGTCGAGGCGCTTGGTCGTCGCGTTGATCGCGAGCAGGTTCGTCACGGGGTAGGTCGTGTCGCCCTGCTTGACCGACTTGAACTTCCCACCCACGATGATCTTGTTGCCGACCTGGGTCATCGCGTAGACGACACCGGCCCAGCCGCCCTGGTTCGGTTCGATGTTCGGAGTTCCGCCGTAGGGCGTCTCGACGGGCATCTTCCCGGTGGTTAGCGCGGCACTGGCGGCCGGGACCTGGTGGCCCTCGGCGAACTGCGGGGCGGCCACGAGGCCGATCCCAGCCAATGCCGTCACCGCAACCGCTGCATCACGGCGCAGACGCGACACTTGAGCCTCCTCGGCGGGGAATCCTAGGAAGGAATGAAGTATTGACCAATGCGCCCATCGTGTCGCGGGCCGCGCCTCTTGAGGCGAGAGTTACCCGACTGATACTCATGGGGGGAGCCTGCGGTAGCTTAGCGGCGGGCCGTACCCGCCGCCAGACCACATCCGGACGCCGCGGTGCCGCCCGAACGGCCGGCCCCGCCCGCGCACAGGTGGTACTCCGGCGATGCCCGCGTGCGCGCTGTTTGTCTGAACCGTGCGCGCGCTCGCTATATAGTGACCGCGACGCCACGCCCCCCACCACACCCGGCGACTCCGGCGGCCAGCCCCGGCGGACCGGACAGTTCGCGCGGCGGCGGGGGCGGTGACCGCGAAGGGACTGAAGTGTCGTCTAGTCCAGCACCCTCCAAAGAGTTCGTCGACTACACCGGGTTGATACGGCGGCGCTGGGGGATCGTCGTGTGCTGCGCCGCGTTCGTCCTCGCCGGCGTCGCCGCGTACACGTTCACGCTGGCCAAGACCTACACCGCCGAGGCGCAGGTCCTCGTGGCGCCCACCGGGTTCGACGACGCCGCCCCGGCCGCCTCCAAGAGCAAGACCGACGTCAACCTCGACACCGAGGCCCAGGTGGCCAAGTCGCTCGAGGTCGCCAAGGAGGCCAAGCGGCTCCTCAAGTACGAGGACTCCGAGAACCACCTGCTGTCGCACGTCACCGTCTCGGTCCCCCCGAACTCGGGCGTCCTGACGATCGCCTACACCGACGACAACCCGCGGGGCGCGGCGAACGGCGCGAACCTCTTCGCGCAGGCGTACCTCAACCAGCGCACGGCGTCCGCGCAGGCGAACCTCGCCCGCCAGATGGACGTCATCAACAAGAAGATCGAGGAACTGAGCGAGAAGAACAAGGACCTCCTCGACCGGATCCCGCGCTACAGCGGCGCCACCCGCACCTACGCGCGCAGCCAGCAGCAGATCATCAGCCGCCAGATCACCGAGCTCACCGGGCGGCTGGGCTCCCTCAGCACCACCACCATCAACCCGGGCCGCATCATCAGCAACGCCGCCACGCCCTCGCAGCCGAGCGGCCCGAACGTGCCGCTCTTCCTCACCGGCGGCCTCATGGCCGGCCTGCTGGTCGGCCTCGGCGTCGGCGCGGTCCGCGACCGCCTCGACACGCGGCTGCGCAGCGCCGCGGACGTCGAGCGGATGCTCGACATGCCCGTCCTGCTGGAACTCCAGCCCGGCGCCAAGGGCGAACGGCTGGGGCTGTTGCCCGCCCGAAGTCGCAACGGGCAGGAAGTGCACGAGCTGAGCCACCAGCTCAACGCCGTGCTCGGGCACGGCAACCACGTGATCCTGGTGACGAGCGCCACCGACGGGCCCGGCGCGGGCCTGTCCGCCGCGAACCTCGCCGCGGCGCTCGCCCGCACCCAGTCGCGCGTGGTGCTCGTCTGCGCCGACCTGCACTCCCAGGAGTCGGCGCGCCTGACGGAGGCCCCGGGGAGCACCGGGCTCGCCGAGGTGCTGCTCGGCGTGCGCACGCTCCGCGACGCGATGGTCCGCTCCCCCGTCCAGAAGCGGCTGTGGGTCGTCCCGCCCGGCGTCGACACCGAACTCGCCTACGAGCTGCTCCAGACGCGGCAGATGGTCCACGTCATCGACCAGCTGCGCTCCAACACCGACTACGTCGTCATCGACGCGCCGTCCACCAGCAGCAGCGCCGACGCGCAGGCCATCGCCGAGGCCGCCGACACCGCGCTCGTGGTCGTCGAGGTCCCGGGTGCCAAGCGCAAGGACGTCGAGGAGTCGGTGCGCGCGCTCGACCGGATGAGCGTCGCGGTGCTCGGCACCCTCGTCGTCCCGGCCCAGCCGCGCTCCGACAGCGCCCATCCGCAGCGGGCGGCGGGCGCCGCACGCCCGGCGCCCGGCGCCC
>NZ_JBFARO010000226.1:0-6480 GCF_040677125.1 Actinomadura sp. NPDC049382 | reverse complement strand
CCGGCCGACCGCTCGGCCGGGCTCCGCACCGCGCTGGCGCTGTGGCGGGGCCCGGCGCTCGCGGGCGCCGCCGGGCTCCGGGTCGCGGACGCGCCCGCGGCCCGCCTGGACGCCCTGCGCCGCGCCGCGCTGGAGGAGCGGCTGGACGCCGACCTCGCGCTCGGCCGCCACGCCGAGGCGATCCCCGAACTCCAGGCCCTCGCGGCGGACGACCCGCTCCGCGAGCCGGTGACCGCCCTCCTGATGCGCGCCCTCTACGCCGCCGGGCGCCAGGCCGACGCGCTGGCCCGCTACGAGGAGGCCAGGCGCGCCCTGGGGGAGGGCCTCGGCGTCGACCCGTCCCCCGAACTGGAGGCCGTCCACCTGGCGGTGCTCCGGCAGGACCCGTCCCTGCTTCCGGATGCCGCCCCGGCACCGGCGCCCGCGCCGCGCGAAGGCGCGCTGCCCGCCCGGCTGACGAGTTTCATCGGCCGCGCCGCCGACCTCGGACGCGTGGACGGCCTGCTCGCGCGGGCGCGGCTCGTCACGCTGACCGGGCCCGGCGGGTCCGGCAAGACCCGGCTCGCGCTGGAGGCCGCCGAGCGGGCCGCGGACCGCGCGCCCGACGGCGTCCGGCTCGTCGCGCTGGCCCCGGTGACCGACCCGGCCGAGGTCCCGGCCGCCGCCGCCACCGCGCTCGGGCTCCGCGAGATGGCGCCGATCGGCGCGCCCGCGCCCGCCCCGGACCCGGTCGGCCGGCTCGTCGCCGCGCTGGCGGAGCGGCGGGTCCTGCTGGTCCTGGACAACTGCGAGCACGTCCTGGACGCCGCCGCGCGGCTCGCCGGGACCGTCCTGGAGCACTGCCCCGGCGTCCGGATCCTCGCCACGAGCCGGGAGCCGCTCGGCATCACCGGCGAGACGCTCTGGCCGGTCGAGCCGCTGGAACCGCCGCCGCCGGACGCGGGCCCCGGGGAGGCCGCCGCGTCCGCGGCCGTCCGGCTGTTCGCCGACCGCGCCGCGGCCGTCGCGCCCGGCTTCGCGGTCACCGCCGCCACCGCCGGGCCGGTCGTGCGGATCTGCCGGGCCCTGGACGGGATGCCGCTGGCGATCGAGCTGGCCGCCGCGCGGCTGCGCGCGATGACGCCCGAGCAGGTCGCCGACCGGCTGGACGACCGGTTCCGGCTGCTCGCCGCGGGCAGCCGCACCGCCATGCCGCGGCACCGCACGCTGCGCGGCGTCGTCGAGTGGAGCTGGGACCTGCTGGACGGGCCCGAGCGGACGCTGTGGCGCCGCCTCGCCGTCTTCCCCGGCGGCGCGACCGTGCCGAGCGCGGAGGCGGTGTGCGCGGGGCCCGGCCTGGACCGCGGCGACGTCCTCGACGTCCTCACGGCGCTGGTCGACAAGTCGCTGCTCGCCGTCTCCGGGCCCGAGCCCCGGTACCGGATGCTGGAGACGATCCGCGCCTACGGCCTCGAACGCCTCGCCGAGGCCGGCGAGGAGGCGGCGGTCAGGCGCGCGCACGCCCAGTACTTCACCGGCCTTGCCGAGGAGGCCGAGCCGCACCTGTACGGCGCCGGCCAGCTGCCGTGGCTGCGGCGGCTCACCGCGGAGTCCGGCAATACCTCCGCCGCGCTGCGCTGGGCGATCTCCGCCGGGGACGCGCCGCTCGCCATGCGGCTGTGCGCGGCGCTCGGCTGGTACTGGTTCCTGCACGGCCGGCTCGGCGACGCCGCCGCCGACCTGGAGGAGATCCTCGCCCTGCCGGGCGTCCCAGAGGACCGGACCACCGCGCGTGCGCTCGCGCTCGCCGCCCTGGCGTCGCTGGACGAGGAGGGCGGCGACCGCGTCCCGGAGTGGCTCGACCGCGCCCGCCGCATCTGCGACGGCCTCGACCGCGCGTCGCTGCACCCCGTGCTGCGGCTGATGCTGGAGACGGCCCACATGTACGTGGTCGGCTGGGACGACGCCGCCGCCCCGGGCAACGACGTGCTGCTGACCGACCCCGACCCGTGGGTGCGGGGTATCGGCTACTTCGTCCGCGGCCAGATCGCGCACAACTTCGGCCGGGTCGGCGGGATCGACGACGACTTCGCGCGGGCGCTCGCCGCGTTCCGCGAGTGCGGCGACCGCTGGGGCCTGTCGTTCACGCTCACGGCGCAGGCGGAGATCCTCGGCCGCGGCGGCGACCACTCCGGCGCCGCCGCGCTGTACGAGGAGGCGCTGCGGCTGGACGCGGAGCTGGGCGGCGGCACCGCCGGGCTGCAGCACGTCCGCATCAAGCTGGCGAACGAGCTCGACCTGATGGGGGAGCGGGACCGGGCCGTGGCCCTGCTCCACGCCGCGATGCGGGACCCGGGCGCCGTCCGCGGGCTGGAGGAGTCGGCCGCGCTCCACTACCGGCTCGGGGAGATCGCCCGCCGCTCCGGCGACACGGCCGAGGCCGGGCGCCGCCTGGAGCATGCCGACGCGCTCACCGAGAACCTCTCAGGAGCGCCGCACTTCCGCGCCATGGTCCTCCTCGCGCGCGCCCAGCTCGACATGGCCCTCGGCTCCATGGAGGAGGGCACCGCACGCCTGGACGAAGCGCTGCGCCGCGCCGTCGAGGCGCAGGACTACCCGATCGTGTCGCACGTCCTGGCCGGGCAGGCCGAACGCGCCCGCCTCCTGGGCGACCCCGCCCGCGCCGCCGAGCTGCTCGGCACCGCCGACGCGCTGCGCGGGACGCGGGACCTCTCCCTCGCGGACGTCCTCGGCATCGAGGCGGCCACCCGCGCCGACCTCGGCGCGGCGGCGTTCACCGCCGCCTACGACCGCGGCCGGCCCCGCACCTTCGAGGACGTCCTCCGCGACTTCGCCCTGGAGCGGCCCGACGCGCGGCCGCCGGATTCCGGGGCGCCCGCGGCGGGGCGCCCCGGACCGATCATGCCCGGTTCTTGAACGCGCGGAGCGACAGCGGCGCGAACACCAGGGAGATGGCGGCGCCCCAGGCCAGGGCGATCAGGGCGTGGTCGAGGACGGGACCGCCGACCAGCAGCCCGCGCATGGCCTGCACGAGCTGCGTCACCGGGCTGTTGTCCATGACGAAGGCCACCGGGCCGGGGATGCCCTCGGTGTTCGGGATGAACGCCGTGCTGAGGAAGCTCAGCGGGAAGATCACGACGAACCCGAAGATCTGCACCTTCTCCGGCTCGTTCACCTTCATCGCGATGTAGACCGACGTCCAGGAGAACAGCACAGCGAAGGCCAGCAGCAGCAGGAACGCGGCGAGCAGCGCGATCACGTTCGTCTCGATCCGGAAGCCGATGGCGAAGCCGACCAGCAGCAGGATCAGCATCGACCACGCCTGCTTGACGGTGTCGGCGATGATCCGCCCGACCAGCGGGGCGCTGCGCGCGATCGGCAGGCTCCGGAACCGGTCGAACACCCCCTTGGTGATGTCGGTGTTCAGCCCGAACCCGGTGCTCATCCCGGCGAACAGCGCGTTCTGCGCGATGATGCCGGGGATCACGACCGGGAGGTACGCCTCGACGCTGCCGGCCATCGCCGGGCCGAACACGTAGGCGAACAGCAGCACGAACATGATGGGCTGGATGGACAGGTCCAGCAGCTCCATCGGGTTGTGCTTGATCTGGACCAGGTTGCGCCAGGCCAGGGTGGCGATGTTGCGCAGGGCCGTACCGGGCGCGACCCGCCTGGACAGGTCCCGCGGCGCGAGGGACGCGGTGGTCATGCGGACGCACTCTCCTTGTCGGCCGACTGCGCGAGCCGGTCGGCCTCGGCGTCGATGTCGTCGGTGTGGTGGCCGGTGAGGGCGAAGAACACCTCGTCCAGGCTGGACTTGCGCAGCGACAGCTCGCCGACGGCGACGCCGGCGTCGTCGAGGCGGCGCACCACCGCGGGCATGAGCTGCGGGTCGGTGATCGGCGCGCTGATCAGGCCGTCGCGCACCTCGGGCGCGGCCTCGGCCAGCTCCCCGACGATCGCCGCGACGGTGCCGCCGTCGCTCTCCTTGACCGGGCGCACCTCCAGGACCTGGCCGCCGACCTGCGCCTTCAGCATGTCGGACGTGCCGTGCGCGATGACCTGGCCGCGGTCGATGACGATGATGTCGTCGGCCAGCTGGTCGGCCTCCTCCAGGTACTGGGTGGTCAGCAGCACGGTGACGCCGTCGTCGGTGAGGCCGCGCACGATGTCCCACAGGCCGTTGCGGCTGCGCGGGTCGAGGCCCGTGGTCGGCTCGTCCAGGAACAGGATCTGCGGGTCGCCGACGAGGCTGGCCGCCAGGTCGAGGCGGCGCCGCATCCCGCCCGAGTAGGTCTTCGCCGCGCGCTCGGCGGCCTCGGTGAGCTGGAACCGCTCCAGCAGCTCGGCGGCCCGCGCGCGGGCGGCCTTGCGCGGGATGCCGAGCAGCCGCCCGATCAGGATCAGGTTCTCGGTGCCGGTGAGCATCTCGTCGACCCCGGCGTACTGGCCGGTCAGGCCGATGAGCTGCCGCACCTTGTGCGCGTCGCGCAGCACGTCGAACCCGCCGACCTGGGCGGTGCCGCCGGTCGGCTCGATGAGCGTGGCGAGGATGCGGGTCATCGTCGTCTTGCCGGCGCCGTTCGGCCCCAGCACCCCGAGGACCGTGCCCGCTTCCGCGGTGAGCGAGACGCCGTCCAGCGCCCGGGTCTCGCCGAACCGCTTCTCCAGGCCCTCTGCCTGGATCGCGTAGGTCATGTGATCTCCTGGAACTCGTCTGCCGGACGTCTATGCCCGCCGACCGCGAAGCCAGCCAAACTATGCGTTGTCCGGGTGGATGTGCATTCGGTTTTCCGCCGCCCACGGCACGGCTCCGCCGGCTGCGCGAGACGCGTCCACAACATCGCATGCGCCACTGACAGAACGCCGGAACCGGCCCGATCGTGCCGCCGCATCCGCGCCGCGTCCGGCGGTTCGCCGCCGCCGAACCGGCTGGAGGACGCCTCCGGCGTTCTAAACTCGGCGGTGTGACGACGGTCCGGCGCGGTCACGACACGGACGGCGGGGGCCCGCACCCGCCGCGCTTGCGGCCGCCCGAGCACCGGGTCTCGCCCCGCGCCATCGCGCACTGGGCCATCGAGTCCCTGCTGCTGTGGGGGCTGGCGTTCGGCCTCGCCCTCGGCGTGGCGGCCTGGGCCGGCGACGCCGACTGGGACGGGATGCCCGGCTGGCTGTCCGGCCGCGTCGGCTGGCTGCCCTACATCATCGGCGCCGCCGGGCTGCTGATGGTGACCGTCGCGCCCGTGTGGCGCTACCGGGTGCACCGCTGGGAGGTCAGCGCCGACGTCGTCTACACCCGCACGGGCTGGTTCAGCCGCGAATGGCTGCTGGTGCCGGTCGGGCGCATCCAGACCGTCGACAGCAAGCAGGGCTGGCTCGAACGGCTGCTGGGGCTCGCCACCATCGAGGTCAACACGGCCTCGCACACCGGTTCGTCCGAGGTGTCCGGGCTGCCGGTGGCGGTGGCGACCCGCCTCGCCGAGGACCTCGCGCACCGCGCGCACGACCTCCGCGACGACGCGACGTGAGCCTCCGGCTGCATCCGCTCACGTTCGTCGTCGGAGCCGTCCGCGAACTCCTCGCGCTGCTCGCCGCCGGCGCGACCGGCCTGCTCGTCGGCGGCCTGTCCACGGCGTTCTACTTCACGCTGGTCGGGCTGCTGCTCGGCCTGGTCTTCCACGTC
Source organism: Actinomadura sp. NPDC049382 (assembly GCF_040677125.1). Classification (NCBI taxonomy): domain Bacteria; kingdom Bacillati; phylum Actinomycetota; class Actinomycetes; order Streptosporangiales; family Thermomonosporaceae; genus Actinomadura; species Actinomadura sp. NPDC049382. The sequence continues at coordinate 797 of NZ_JBFARO010000226.1, read as the reverse complement.
GCCGACTGGGTGACGTTCACCTACGTCCTGCACGACGACCGGATCGAACTGCGCCGCGCGCTCATCGGGCGGTCGGTCAAGAGCATCCCGCGCGACCGCATCCGCGGCGTCGACATCAGCGCGAACCTGCCGCACCGGCTGCTCGGCCTGGCGATCGTCAACATCGACGCCGGCGCGGACGGCGGCGAGGGCGAGCTCAACGCGGTCTCCCGCCACGAGGCGGAACGGCTCCGCCGCGTCCTGCTGGCCCGGGACGCCGAGGCGCCGCCGCGCCGCGTCCTGGCCCGGATGCGGCGCCGCTGGTACGTGTACGCCCCGCTCAGCGGCGCCTACCTGCTGACCCCGTTCGCGGTGGCGGGCAGCCTCCTCGGCACCCTCTACAACCTCGGGGACGACCTCGGCCTCATCACCCGGGAGCGGGTGGAGAGCGTCGGCCACGACGTGGTCGGCCTGCCCACCGCCCTCGTGCTCGCGCTGGTCATCCTCGCGCTGGTCGCCATGCCGGTCATGTCGGTGCTCGCGTTCACCCTCTTCAACTGGGACTTCACCGTCCACGAGCGGGACGGCTCCATCGTGGCCGAGCGCGGCCTGGCGACCCGCCGCAGCGTCTCCCTCGAACGCCGCCGGCTGCGCGGCGTCGAGCTGACCGACAACCCGTTCGAGCGGCTCGCGGGGGTGACCCGGCTCGGCGCCCTGATCACCGGCCTCGGCGACGCCGCGCACCGGGGGCGGCTGCTGCCCGCGGCGCCCCGCGCGGTCGCCGAGTCGCTCGCCGCCCGCGTCGTCGGCGCCGTCCC
>NZ_JBFARO010000225.1:0-6666 GCF_040677125.1 Actinomadura sp. NPDC049382 | reverse complement strand
GGCCAGCCGGCCCGCGCCGACTGCTCGCGGGCGACCTCCGGCGGCGCCGGCGGGTCCGACAGCAGCAGGGACAGCAGCCGGCCGCGGCGCTGCTCGCGCTCCCCGGCCGCCTTCTCCCGGGCCCGCGCGTAGCCGTGCGCGGCGGCGGACGCGAGCGCGTCCAGGTAGGCGAAGTTCGCCTCCGCGAGCAGGGTGATCAGCGTGCGGGGGCGGCCGAGCCGCTCGGCCTCGACCGCCAGGTGCCGCCAGGCGATCCGCGACCCGACGCGCATCGCGTTCTGCAGGTGCTCCAGGCTCCGCCCCTCGACGGCCTCCCCGTAGCCGACGTCGAAGAAGACCTGGTACACCTCCTTCCACGAGGTGTCCGGGTCGGCGATCATCTGCACGAAGTGCTCCATGGCCTGCGCGACCGCGGCCTCGGCGACCCGCCAGTAGGCCGCGTCGCCCGGCCGGTCGTACTCGGGGACGTGCCGCAGCACGCCCGCGACCATCACGCCGAGCAGCTCCGGCAGCCGGGGCCGCATCCAGCGCGCCTCCTCCGCCGGGACGTCGCGCCACGGCTCCTCCGTCAGGCCCGCCAGGACCGGTGATCCGGCGTGCGCGTCCTCGAATGCCGCGGTCACCTCGCCACCTCCCGCTCACCCGCTGCGAAAGCGTCGTTTCCCGGGGGCAGACCACCCGGTCATCCCAACGTAGGCACCCGGCGTGGTCCGCGACACTCAGTCGCCCGCACCGTCCGCCACAGCATTTGTCAGCCCGTTGACAAGCGCCCGTGGAATCGCCGTGGAAGGGGTGCGGAGGACGGAAATCAAGTTCCGGTCAAAGCGCGCATGCCGCCCGGATCGGGGGGTAGCCGCCCCCACGTGTCCATTCACCGTTGAGGGAGCTGGAACATGGCTGATCCCGCCGACCGGGCGGACCGGAAACAGGAGCAGCTGGACCGCCGGCGGGTGAGTCCGGAGGGCGCCGCGCTCACCACCGACCAGGGGATCCGGGTCGACGACACCGACAACTCGCTTTCCGCAGGGGAGCGCGGGCCGTCGCTGTTGGAGGACTTCCATCTGCGCGAGAAGATCACCCATTTCGACCACGAGCGCATTCCCGAGCGGGTGGTGCACGCGCGCGGCGCCGGCGCGTACGGCCATTTCACGCTGCACGAGTCGCTCGCCGACTACACGACCGCCGAGTTCCTCACCGACACCTCGCTGACGACGCCGGTGTTCGTGCGGTTCTCCACCGTGGCCGGGTCGCGCGGCTCGGCCGACACCGTGCGCGACGTCCGCGGGTTCGCGACGAAGTTCTACACGCGGCAGGGGAACTTCGACCTCGTCGGCAACAACATGCCGGTGTTCTTCATCCAGGACGGCATCAAGTTCCCCGACTTCGTGCACGCGGTGAAGCCGGAACCGCCGAACGAGATCCCGCAGGCGTCGTCCGCGCACGACACCCTCTGGGACTTCGTGCAGCTGCAGCCCGAGACCATGCACATGATGATGTGGCTGATGTCGGACCGGGCGCTCCCGCGCAGCTTCGCGATGATGCAGGGGTTCGGCGTCCACACGTTCCGGCTGGTGAACGAGCGGGGAGCCGGGACGTTCGTGAAGTTCCACTGGAAGCCGAAGCTCGGCACCCACTCGCTCGCCTGGGACGAGACGCAGAAGATCGCGGGCAAGGACCCCGACTTCAACCGGCGCGACCTGTGGGACCGGATCGACGACGGCGACTTCCCCGAGTACGAGTTCGGCGTCCAGCTGGTGCCGGAGGAGGACGAGCACCGGTTCGGGTTCGACCTGCTCGACGCGACCAAGATCATCCCGGAGGAGGAGGTGCCGGTGCGGCCGGTCGGCACGCTGGTGCTGGACCGCAACCCCGACAACTTCTTCGCCGAGACCGAGCAGGTCGCCTTCCACCTCGGCAACGTCGTGCCCGGCATCGACTTCACCAACGACCCGCTGCTGCAGGCGCGGCTGTTCTCCTACCTGGACACGCAGCTGATCCGGCTCGGCGGGCCGAACTTCCCGCAGATCCCGGTCAACCGGCCGGTCGCCGAGGTGCGCAACCACCACCGCGACGGCTACCACCAGATGGACCTCCACCAGGGGCAGGCGAGCTACCACAAGAACTCGCTGTCGGGCGGGTGCCCGGCGGTCGGCGGCGCGGGCTCGTTCAGCCACTACCAGGAGCGGGTCGACGGCCGAAAGATCCGCAAGCGGAGCGAGAGCTTCGCCGACCACTACTCCCAGGCGACGCTGTTCTGGAACAGCATGGCCGACTGGGAGAAGGAGCACATCGTCGGGGCGTTCCGGTTCGAGCTCGGCAAGTGCGACCACAAGCACATCCGGGAGGGCGTCGTCGCGCACCTCAACCACGTCGACCACGACCTCGCCGTCCAGGTCGCCAAGGGCGTCGGCGTGGCTCCGCCGGAGGCGCCGGCGACGGCCAACCACGGCCGCAGCTCGCCCGCGCTCAGCCAGGCGAACTCGCCGGCGGAGTCCGTCCAGGGCCGCAAGGTCGCGATCCTGGCGGCGGACGGCGTCGACTCGGCCGCCGTCACCGCGGTCGGGGACGCGCTCACCGAGGCGGGCGCGGTCTGCGACGTCCTCGCCGCCGAGGACGGCTTCGTCCAGGCGGCCAACGGCGGCCAGGTCGAGGTCACCCGGGCCATGCCGACGGTCGCGTCCGTCCTCTACGACGCGGTGTTCGTGCCGGGCGGCGAGGAGAGCGTGCGGACCCTGGCGCAGGACGGCGACGCCGTGCACTTCGTCGCCGAGGCGTTCGTGCACTGCAAGGCCGTCGGCGCCCTCGACGCGGGCATCGGGCTGCTGGAGCGCGCCGGGATCACCGGGGTGCGGTTCGCCGACGGCGACGTCGTCAGCGACGCCGGCGTCGTCACGGGCGAGGGCGCGTCGGCCGAGTTCCCGCGCAGGCTGGTCGAGGCGGTCGCGGCGCACCGGCACTGGACGCGGGCCAAGGCGCACGTGCCCGCCTGACCCGCCGCACGGACCGGGCCCGGCCCGGGGGACTCCTGCCGCCCCCCGGGCCGGGCCTTCCGCATGGCCGCATTCCGCCAATTATTTGTGGGCTATCTCACAGGGCGTCCGGTATCCGTGCCGATTTGAACGATGTTTTGAAAATGTATCTTGTTCGACCGGCCCGGTAAAACGCTTCGGCGGGCGCGGTGAAACGCGCCGTTATCGCTCCGCATTGCGGCCGGGTGACGTGCGCGGTCGGCCCGGCCGGCCGCCGGCGCGCGCCCTGCAAGCGGACGCTGACATGCGGTTTCCGGCCCGGGAGGGCCGTGTGCGGCGCCCCAGCGGGGCCGCCGGGTTGCCGGACTGGGCAGCCCGCGGCGGCCCGGACTGCCCAGGGGTGCAGTTCATCCGTGCGCATTTCTGTAGCAAGATGACGGCCGTCCGGTCGGCATATCCGCCCCTTCCCGAGAACGGCGTCAGGCGGCGTTTTCGGCAGGCGGAGCCGAAGGCCCAGGGGCGGGTAATTGGAGGGGAGCCCATGACCGCGTCCGTTATCGAGCGATTCCGTGAGCTGGTCGTCGACGAGTCGGATCCCTTCTACTTCGACCATCCGCTCGACCACGTGCCGGGCATGCTGCTGTTCAGCGGCCTGCTGGAGCTGGCGGCCCGCGCCGACGGGCTGCGGGCGCGCGGGCGGCCGCCGGGACGCGTCGTCGCCGGCCTGGACTTCACCCGCTTCTGCGAGCTGGACCGCGGCACGACGCTGGCGTGCCGCCCCGTCCCCGGCCGCAACCGCGCCTGGACGGTCGCCGCGCGGCAGGCCGGCCGGGAGGTGTGCGGCGGCTCCATCGCGTTCACGGACGCCGACCCGGCGGCACCGGGCGCAGGGCCCGCCCCGGCGCCGGCCCGGCGGGCGGACGCCGGGCTCGTGCACCGGCAGCGCGCCGAGAACGTCCTGGTCGGCGAGCCGGTGCGGCGCGGGCGGGCCGTGGTCGAGTCGGCGGTGCTCCAGCCGGCGGGCGCGCCCGCCGCGCCGCGCGGCCCCGTGGAGATCATCGAGGCGGGCCGGCAGTTCGCCACGATGCTGGAGCACGAGGAGCACGGCCGTCCCATGGACGCGACGCTGCTGTGGGTGGCGCTGCGGGCGGACGTCCCGTACCGGGTCGGCCGCGACGTCCCGCTCGTCCTGCGCTGGCTCACCGCGCGGCCCGCCGGCCGCCGGTCGCGCTGCGCGGCGACGCTGGCGGACGCCGCGACCGGCGCCGTCCTGGGGTCGCTCACCTACGAGGCGTACGCGGTCGACCCGGAGCAGTACGCGCGGACCCGGGCCCGGTGAACGGCACCGTGAGGTTCGTGACGCTCGCGCCGCGCCTGCTGTTCGCGGCGGGCGCCGCCATCCTCGCCTGCGGCATCGCGCTGCACGCGGGCCGGGGCGGCGCGGTCGGGCAGGTCGCGGCGGGGCTGCTGGCCGGCTACCTCGGCTGGCTGCTCCTGGAGGCGCCGGTGACCTTCCGCCGCTCCGCCGCCCCGCCCGCCGACTCCCGCACGCTGCTCCCGTACGCGCTGGCCCGCGTCCTGCTGGTCGCCGGCGCGGCGCTGCGGCCCGCGCCCTGGGACCGCTGGACGCCGTGGCTGCTCCTGCCCTGCGCGGTGTTCGCGGCCGGGGTGGCGCTGCGGCGGGCCGCGATCCGCGCGCTCGGCCGGTTCTACTCCCACCACGTGGCGCGGCAGGCCGGCCACCGGGTCGTCACGGGCGGGCCGTACCGGACCGTCCGGCACCCGGCGTACGCGGGGATGCTGCTCGCCAACCTCGGCGTCACGGCCTTCTTCCCCGGCCCGGTGACCGTTCCGGCGCTCGTCCTGCTCGCCGCGGCCGTGGCCGGGCGGATCCGGGCCGAGGAACGGGCGCTCCGCGATGTCCCGGGCTACGCGCGGTACGCCGCCGCGACGCCCCGCCTGCTGCCGGGAGTGTGGTGACGATGGGCGAGATCGGGCTCAAGTTCGCGCGGCTGGAGGCGCTGCGCGCGGCGGGACTGCCCGTCCCGGACTTCTTCTGCCTGCCCGCGGGGGAGTTCGACCGGGCGCTCGGCGCCCTGGACCTCCCGCCGGCCTCGGCCGCGCCCGCCGCCGACTGGTGCGCCTCGGCGGCGTCGGCGCTGGCCGAGGCCGTCCCGGACGGCGACCTCGCCGCCGCCCTGCTGGAGGCGTTCGACGAGCGGATCGGCGCCGGCGGCACGGCGGCCGTCCGCGCCTGCGTCGTGCCGGGGAGCGGCGGCGGGGGAGAGGACTCCGAGAGCGACCCGTACGCCGGGATGAGCGACAGCTTCCTGTACGTCCCCCGGGACGGGCTGCTGGAGGCGGTCGCGCGCTGCTGGGCGTCGGCGTTCAAGCCCGAGGCGGTCCAGTACCGGACGCTCCGGGGCGTCGACCCCGCGAGCGCCAGGGTCGCCGTGGGCGTCCAGCGCATGGCGCGCGGCGACCGCTCGTTCGTCGCGTTCACCCGCGACCCCCGGGACGGGGCGCGGCTCCACGTCATCGCCGCCGCGCACGGGATCGGCGAGGGCGTCGTCCAGGAGAAGGCCGACGTCGACCACGTCTTCGTCGATCCGGTGACGGACGAGGTCCGTACCGAGGTTGTGGCCAAGCGGCGCATGGTGGGCCCGCCGCCGGACGGCGAGACGGGCCCGAGAGTGAGGGAAGTGCCTGCGGCGCTCAAGGACGCCCCCGTGCTGACCGACGAGGAGGCCCGCCGGGTGGCCGGACTCGCCGCCCGCGTGGAAGCGCACTTCGGCCGCCCGCAGGACATCGAGGGCACGTTCACCCCGGACGGCGCCGTCCACCTCGTCCAGGCGCGGCCGCTCGCCGCGAACCCCGAGGACACCGGCCCCCGCGTCCACTGGGGCGATCACAACATCACCGAGAGCTTCCCGGGCGTGTCGGGCGCGCTCGCCTACTCCCAGGCGCGCATGTTCTACGAGCTGGCCTTCACCGACCTGTACCGGCGCATGGGCGTGCCCGCGCGGCGGCTCCGCGCCGACGCGCACCGGCTGCCGCGCATGGTCGGGCACCTCGGCGGGCGCGTCTACTACCGGCTGGACGACTGGCAGGAGCTGCACGGCCGGCTGCCGGTGTTCGACCTGGTCCGCGCCGGCTGGGAGGAGGGCATGGGCATCACCGGCGAGGCCCGCGCCGAGCGCCGCCGGTCGCGGGTCCGGGTCGCCGCCGCGCTGCCGGGGCTCGCCGTCCGCGCGGCCGGGCACCGCCGCGCGACCGCGCGGTTCCTGCGCTGGTGGGACGGCGTCATGGCGGACGTCCACGACCCGGCCGCCCGGCCGCTCGCCGAACGGTCCCCGGAGGAGCTGATCGCCCTCTACCGGCGGGTGTGGGCGGAGGCGTCCGCCCGCTGGGGCGTCACCCTCGCCAACGGCGTCTACGGACTGCTCGTCCTGCGCGCGACGACCGCGCTGCTGCGCCGCTGGGCGGATGCCGGGCCCGAACTGCTGCCCGGCCTGCTGTGCGGCGGCCGCGAGAACCGCTCGCTCGCCGCCGCCCGCGCCGCCATCGCCCTCGCCGAACGCGCCGCGGAGATCCCCGACCTGAAGGCGGCGCTGCTCGCCGACGATCCCGCCGACGCGCGGGCCATGCGCGCCGTCTGGGACGACGTCGCCGCCGGCCGGCACGGCTCGCCCGTGGC
>NZ_JBFARO010000224.1:0-6704 GCF_040677125.1 Actinomadura sp. NPDC049382 | reverse complement strand
CGCCAGCACGGAGCTGGAGGGCAAGCAGTGCAACAAGTACACCTTCCACTACGGCTACAACAGCTACATGCTCGCGAACGGGACGGGCTCGGAAGCGTCCGGGCGCGGCGGGATCCGGTCCAGGGACCGGCCGCCGGTCAGGCGGTCGGCGAGGGCGTGCGCCAGCAGCGGGTCCGGGCCGAGCGGCCGGGACGCCACCGCGCCGGGCAGCAGCCGCGCCGCGCGCCCCGGGAAGTCGGCCAGCGCGTGGTGGCCGCGCGCCAGCAGCAGCGGCACCACGACCACCCGGCCGCCGCCGAGCGCGGCGGCGGCGTCCTCCAGCGACGGCTCCGCCAGCTCGCCGTAGGCCTCGGCGACCCGCAGGCCCGGCCGCATCGCGCGGACCCGGGCCAGCAGCGCCCGGACCGCGGCGGGCCCGGCCGGGTCCCGGGTGCCGTGCGCGACGGCCAGCAGCGCCGGCTCAGCCACCGGCGCCCGCCGCGAGCCGGCCGGCGGGCCGCGGATCGCACGCCAGCCGGTAGCCGCGCTTGACGACCGTCTCCACGATCCCCGGGCGGCCGAGCCCGCGGCGCAGCCGCGCCACCGCCATCTCGACCGCGTGCTCGTCGGCCTGCGGGCGCGCGTCCCGGCCCCGGGCCGCGCCGTTGCCGGCCGGGCGGCTCGGCAGCGCGCCGCACAGCTCCGCCCGCGACACCACATGGCCGGGGCGCCGCGCCAGCGCCCGCAGGATCGCCATCGGCGCCGGCGCGATCGGCCGCAGCTGCCCGTCCAGCACGACGGCGTGCCCGCGCAGCTCCAGCGACGCGCCGCGCACCGACAGCCGCCGCGACCGGCGCCGCGGCAGGTCGGTGACCAGCGCCCGCACGAGCGCGCCGAGCCGGGCCCGCTCCGGCTGGACGGTCGGCACGCCGCGGTCGGTGAGCGCCCGCGCGGTGACCGGCCCGACGCACGCCGCCACGACGGGGCCGCGCATGGCCTCCAGCAGGGCGTCCTCCAGCCCGTCCTCGGCGGCGACGGCGAGCGTCGCGGCGACCGCGGGCGCGCTGGTGAAGGTGATCGCGTCGACCGTGCCCGCGACGGCCTGCCCGGCGAGCCGGCGCAGCGGCGTCGGGTCGTCGACGCGCGACCACCGGTACACCGGGACCTCGATCACCTCGGCGCCCGCGGCGCGCAGCGCCCCAGTAAGCTCCGGCTGCCGCTCCCCGTACAGCTGCACGGCGACCCGCGCGCCGGCCAGGTCCCGCGCCAGCAGGTGCGCGGCGACCTCCGCGCAGCCCTCCGACGCCGGCGACCACTCCTCCCGCAGCCCCTCCGACCGGATCGCGCCGCGCGCCTTCGGGCCGCGGGCCACGATCCCCGCCCCGGCGAGGCTCGCGACGAGCGCGTCCCGCAGCCCGTGCCCGTCCGCCGCCTCCAGCCACGCCCGGAACCCGATCCCGGTCGTGACGACCAGGTGGTCGAGCGGGCCGGCGGCGACCGCGCGGGTCGCCTCCAGCAGCTCGGCGTCGTCGGCGAGCGGGACGAGCCGGATGGCGGGCGCGGCCACGACCCGGGCCCCGCGCCGCTGCAGCAGCGTCGCGAGCTCCTCGTGCCGGCGGGCCGCGGTCACCCCGACGGCGAACCCGGCCAGCGGGCCGGTGCGGCCGGCCGCGGCCTCACTGGCGGTGCTCATCGGTGAGCGCCACCTCCACCCGGTCCCCGGCGCGCCGCACCGGGAACGCCGGCAGCGCCACCCGCGGATCGTCCAGGCACGCGCCCGTCCGCAGGTCGAACACCTGCTTGTACATGGGGGAGGCGACCGTCGGCGTCCCGTCGCGGGTGCCGAGGATCCCGCGCGACAGCACGTAGGCGCCGCTGAACGGGTCGAGGTTCGACAGCGCGTACAGGGCGCCGTCGTAGACCCGGAAGACCGCCACCTGGACGCCGTCCACCATCGCGCAGACCCCGCGCTCGGGGATCAGGTCGGCGTAGGAGCAGATGTCGAACCAGCGGGCCGTCCCGCGGCCCGCCGGGTCCCTGGTGATCGTCGCTTCGGGTGTCGTGGTCATGGTCGGAATCCTCCGTTCGGGCGGTTTCGCGGCGGGGTCCCCTTTGTCACCGCCGTGTTAAAAGGCGCTCACGCCCGCGGTGACGCGGACGGCGCAGACCTTGAACTCCGGCATCCGCGACACCGGGTCGAGGGCGGGGTTGGTCAGCAGGTTCACCCGCTCCTCCCCCGCCCAGTGGAACGGGACGAAGACGGTGTCGTCGCGGATCGCGTCGGTGAGCCGCGCCCGGACGGTGACGGTGCCGCGGCGGCTCTCCAGCCGGACCTCGGCTCCGTCCTCGACGCCCAGGCGCGCGGCCAGGTCGGGGTGCAGTTCGGCGAACGGGCCCGGCGCGGCCTCGGCCAGGGCCGGGACGCGCCTGGTCTGCGCGCCCGACTGGTACTGGGCGAGGACCCGCCCGGTCGTGAGGTACACGGGGTGCTCGGCGTCGACGTCCTCGGCGGGGCCGTGGTGCTCGACGGGGACGAACCGGGCACGCCCGTCCGGTGTGGGGAAGCGGTCCAGGAAGGGTCGGGGCGTGCCGGGGTGGTCCGGGGCCGGGCAGGGCCAGAACACCCCGCCCTCGGCCTCGATCCGCGCGTAGCTGATGCCGGCGTAGTCGGCGGCGCCGCCCGCGCTGGCGCGGCGCAGCTCGCCGAACACCTCCTCCGGGTCGCCGCTCCACTCCCCCGGCGCCTTCAGCCGCTCCGCGAGCGCCGCGACGATCTCCAGGTCGGTGCGGGCGCCGGCCGGCGGGCGGACGGCGCGGCGGCGGCGCAGCACCCGGCCCTCCAGGTTCGTCATCGTGCCCGACTCCTCGGCCCACTGCGCGGCGGGCAGCACCACGTCGGCGCGCCGCGCCGTCTCCGACGGCACGAAGTCGGCGACCACCAGGAGGTCCAGGGCGTCGAGCCGGTCCTGCACGTGCGCGGCGCGCGGCGCCGACACCACCGGGTTCGATCCGAACAGCAGCAGCGCCCTCGGGCCGCCCGGGGTGCCGAGCGCCGACAGCAGCTCGTACGCCGACCGGCCCGGGCCCGGCAGGTCGGCCGGGTCGATCCCCCAGACCCGGGCGACGTGCGCGCGGGCCGCCGGGTCGTCGATCCTGCGGTAGCCGGGGAGTTGGTCGGCCTTCTGCCCGTGCTCGCGCCCGCCCTGCCCGTTGCCCTGCCCGGTGATGCACCCGTACCCCGAGCCCTCGCGGCCGGGCAGGCCGAGCGCGAGCGCCAGGTTGATGAAGGCGGTGACGATGTCGGTGCCGCGCGCGTGCTGCTCGGCCCCCCGCCCGGTCAGGACGTGCGCGCGGGGCGCGCGGGCCAGCAGCCGGACGGCCTCCCGCATCGCCGGGACGGGGACGCCGGTGATCCGCTCGACGCGGTCCGGCCAGTAGGCGTTGGCGGCGGTCCGGACGGCCTCGAACCCGGTCGTGCGCACGGCGATGTAGCCGTCGTCGGCGAGCCCCTCGGCGAGCGCGAGGTGCAGCAGCCCGCAGGCCAGCGCGGCGTCGGTGCCGGGCACCGGCTGCAGGTGCAGGTCCGCCTGCCGGGCGGTGGCGGTGCGGCGGGGGTCCACGACGATGAGGGCCCCGCCGCCGTCGCGCATCTCGGCCAGGTGCCGCATGAACGGCGGCATCGTCTCGGCGGGGTTCGCGCCCGCGAGCAGGACGGCGCCGGACGCGGCCAGGTCCGTGACCGGGCCCGGCAGGCCGCGGTCCAGCCCGAACGCCCGGCCGGACGCCGCCGCGGCCGACGACATGCAGAACCGGCCGTTGTAGTCGATCTGGGACGTGCCGAGCGCGACGCGGGCGAACTTGCCGAGCTGGTACGCCTTCTCGTTCGTCAGCCCGCCGCCGCCGAAGACCGCGACGGCGTCCGGGCCGTGCAGCGCGCGGAGCCGGGCGGCCTCGCCGGCGACGCGGTCGAGCGCCTCGTCCCAGCCGCAGGGCCGCAGCGGCGCGCCCTTGCCGCGCCGCATCAGCGGCGTGGTCAGCCGGTCGGGGGCGGTGAGCAGCTCCGCGGCCGTCCAGCCCTTCTGGCACAGCCCGCCGCGGTTGGCGGGCACGTCGTCCCGCGGCGCCACCTGGACGCCGCCGCGCCCGGTCCCGCTGAGCGTCATGCCGCACTGCAGGGCGCAGTACGGGCAGTGCGTCGGAGTCGCGTTCATGCTGCCGAGGCTTGGCGGGCGCCGTTTCGCGGCCGAGTCCCCGATGTGACCCCGGTGTTAAATGCCCTTCACACCCGCGCGCGCCGCGTCCGCCGAGGTCAGCGGCGCGGGGTTCGCGGCGCGGACGCGCCTCGCGGACCCTTGACGAACGCGTGTCAAGCGTTGTCGAACCCTGTCATGCCCTATTCGTCGTATTTTGCCGCGTTATCGAACGGATTCGTGGCGGCCCGGTGATCTCGCGGAGGGATGCGGCCCCCGCCGCCGCCCCGCCCCGATCGCCCCGCGGTGATCACGCCTAACCTCGGTACATGCCCGACCTTGCTTACTACGCCTCCCTGCCGCGCGCCCGCGGCGCCGCGGCGGCCCTCCTCCTGGACGACCTCGGGCGGGTCCTGCTGGTCAAGCCCACCTACAGCGAGGGCTGGTATCTCCCCGGCGGGGTCATCGAGGCCGACGAGTCCCCGCTGTCGGCGTGCGTCCGCGAGTGCGAGGAGGAACTCGGCCTCGTCCCCCGCCTGGACGGCCTGGCGTGCGTCGACTGGGGCTCGCCCCGCGACGACGGCGTCGACGCCGTCAACGTGTTCGTCTTCGGCGGCACCATCACCGGCGCGGAGATCGCCGCGATCCGGCTGCCGCCCGAGGAGCTGTCCGACCACGTCCTGGTCGCGCCGGAGAAGGTCCCCGAGCTGGCGCCGCCGCACGTCTCCCGCCGGATGGAACCCAGCCTGCGGGCCATGGCCGACGGCCGCGCCGTCTACCTGGAGGACGGCCGCGAGCAGCCGTTCGGCGCGGCCCGCATCTGACCGGCCCGCACCCGGCCCGGCAGCACCCGGCCCGGCCGCACCTGCCCTGCCCTGGCCCGACCGGGCCAGGGCCGCCCGCCAGCACCGGCCGGCCGCGCACCCCCGCGCGGCCGGGCGGTCACGCCGGGACCGCGTCCTTGATCTGCCGGGCGCCCTCCGGGTCCACGGCGCGGGCGCAGTGCGCGCAGCAGTAGAAGTGCCCGCCCACCTCCACCCCGTGCCCCATGATGCGGCACTGGCAGTGCTCGCAGATCGGCGCCATCTTCGTGACCGCGCACTCGAACGAGTCGAACGTGTGCACCTCGCCCTGCGCGCGCACCTCGAAGGCCATCGCGTAGTCGTTGCCGCACACTTCACAGGTCGCCATCGGTCTCGTCTCCGTTTCCCCCGCCGCACCGCGATCACTGCCTACCCGGCACCGCCCGGGTCTACCCCGCGCCTCACAGCCGGCGGGGACGCGCTGTGCGACGGAGTTATCACCGGCGTATGACCGGTCACACGCGCCCGAAACCCCGTCTTCCTACGGTCGGGAATCCGACCCGAACCGAGGAGACCGCTCCATGACCGTCACCACCCGGACCCCGCGCGGCGACCGCGCCCACCCGCCGAAGGGCCGCTGGATCGAGGACTGGCGGCCCGAGGACCCCGCCTTCTGGACGGCCCGCGGCGCGCGCATAGCCCGCCGCAACCTCGCCTACTCGATCTTCTCCGAGCACATCGGGTTCTCGGTGTGGACGCTGTGGTCGGTGCTGGTGCTGTTCCTCGGCCCCGGCTACGGCGTCGACGCGGCCGGCAAGTTCACCCTCACCGCCGTGCCCGCCCTCGTCGGCGCGGCGCTGCGGCTGCCCTACACCTTCGCCGTCGCCCGGTTCGGCGGCCGCAACTGGACGGTGTTCAGCGCGGCGCTGCTGCTCGTCCCGGCGGTGCTGGCCGCGTTCCTGGTCAGGCCGGGCGTCTCGTTCACCACGCTGCTGCTGCTCGCCGCCGTCGCGGGCGTCGGCGGCGGCAACTTCGCGTCCTCGATGGCCAACATCAACGCCTTCTACCCGCAGCGCCTCAAGGGCTGGGCGCTCGGCGTCAACGCCGGCGGCGGCAACCTCGGCGTCGCCGTCGTCCAGCTCGTCGGGCTGCTCGTCCTCGCCACCGCCGGCAAGGACAGCCCCGGCCTCGTCGCCGGCGTCTACATCCCGCTCATCGTGCTGGCCGCCCTCGGCGCCTGGTTCCGGATGGACAACCTGGCGCACGCCCGCAACGACCGGCGGGCGATGCGGGACGTGTCCAGGGACCCGCACACCTGGATCATGTCGGTGCTCTACATCGGCACGTTCGGGTCGTTCATCGGGTTCGGCTTCGCGTTCGGGCAGGTCCTGCAGGTGCAGTTCGCCGCCGACTTCGACACCCCCGTCAAGGCCGCCTGCGTGACCTTCCTCGGCCCGGCGCTCGGCTCGCTGCTGCGCCCCGCCGGCGGCCGGCTCGCCGACCGGCTCGGCGGCGCCGCCGTCACCTTCTGGACGTTCACCGCGATGGCCGGCGCCGCCGGGCTCGTGCTGGCCGCGTCGCTGCGCGGCTCGCTGCCGCTGTTCTTCGTCGCCTTCGTCCTGCTGTTCGCGCTCAGCGGCGTCGGCAACGGCTCGACCTACAAGATGATCCCCGCCATCTTCCGCGCCCGGGCACCGCTGCCGGTCAAGTCGTTCCACATCGTGCAGGGGCC
>NZ_JBFARO010000223.1:0-6859 GCF_040677125.1 Actinomadura sp. NPDC049382 | reverse complement strand
GGCGCGGTAGACCGGCGCCATGGCCAGGGCGGCTCGCGCGAGGTGGGTCTGCAGGTCCTCCTCGGGCAGGTGCCGGGAGGTGCGGGCGCCCGTGCAGTCCAGCGGACGGCGGCGACGGTGTCGTCGAGCGCGGCGGGGAAGGGGTCCTCGGGCGGGCGCCGGTACCCGACCGACAGCCACGCGACGCCGCTGGCGGCGGCCAGGGCCCGCACGACCGGGTCGTAGGAGTCGACGTCGCCGAGGACCCATCCGCCGCCGTGCAGGTACACCAGCGCGGGGGCGGGGCCGTCCCAGGCGGGCCGGTAGAGCCGGGCGGGCAGCGGCCCGGCCGGGCCGTCCACGGCGAGGTCGGTCACGGCGCCGGCGGGCGGGCGCGGGGACCGGGCGAGGTCGGCGGCGTGGGCGCGGCGCGCGTCCTCGACGCCGCCCGTGCCGCCGTCGCCGGCGGGTTCGGCGAGGCGGCGGCGCAGGAACGCCAGGTACTCCGGATCGCGACCGGTCACACAGCGCAGCCTACGGCGTGCGGCGGGAGGGCGGCGGCCGGGGAAGCGGCCGGGGAAAACCTGTTGGGGGCGGGCGGCCGGGGTCCCTAGGATCGGGCGCATGTCCGCCGTCACCGACTGCGCGGCGCGGGTGATGGCCGCCGCCGCCTACGTCCGGCTCCGCGGCCGCCGCCCCGCCTTGGACCTCCGGGTGCGCGCCGCCTGATCTGCCGCAGCCGCGGCGCCGTTGCGCGGCGCCGCGGCCGTGGCGTGCGCTCGCGCGCACCGGCCGTCCAGGGCACGCCGACGCCCCTGACGATCCCGGACGGGCCCCGCCGCGCATCCCGGCAGCACCTTCCTGTGCGCCGCGTTTCCGCTGTGATGCGTTTCCGCCGCGCCGCCGTGCGCGTGTGCGCGGCCCGTCCGCCGGCCCGCCGTGGCCGGGAGCCGAGGACGGCCGCCATCACTCACCGAAACCGAACCACCGCTCGCGGGCGCGCGCGCCGCGAGCTGTCCCAGAACTTCCTCGCCGACCCGGGGGTGATCGCCCGGTACGCCCGGCTGGCCGCGCCCGGCGGGCTGGTCGTGGAGGCCGGCGCGGGCGACGGCCGGATCACCGCCGCGCTCGCCGCGCACGCCGACCGGGTGATCGCCTACGAGATCGACCCGGTGCACGCGGCGCGGCTGCGGCGCCGGGGCCTGCCGGGCGTGGAGTGCGTGACCGGCGACTTCCTGGCCGCGCGGCCGCCGCGCGGCCCGTTCCGGCTGGCGGGCAGCATCCCGTACGCGGCGACGTCGGCGATCGTGGCGTGGGCGCTGGACGCACCGGCGCTGGAGGCGGCGACGCTGATCACGCAGCGGGAGTACGCGCGCAAGCGCACCGGCGACTACGGGCGGTGGAGCCTGCTGACGGTCCGGACCTGGCCGGTGTTCCGGTGGGGGCTGGGCGAGCGGATCCCCGCGAGCCGGTTCCGGCCCGTCCCGCGGGTGGACTCGGCCGTGCTGCGCCTGGAGCGGCGGGCGCGGCCGCTGCTGCCGCCCGGCGCGCTGGAGGGGTACGCGCAGTGCGTGGAGCTGGGGTTCACCGGCCGGGGCGGCAGCCTGCACGCGTCGCTGCGGTCGGCGTATCCGCGGCGGCGGGTGGACGCGGCGTTCCGCGCGGCGGGACTGCCGCGCGGCGCGGTCGTCGGGTACGTCCACCCGGAGGAGTGGATCGAGCTCGTGCGGGTCCTGCACCGCCTGGAGTGACGGCCTGGTGCGAGCGTACGCGCCGGGGAGGCGCGGGGAGGCGCGGGGAGGCGCGGGGAAAATGCGTTGCGGCGGTGCCGCGGCCGGGGCAGGCTGATCAGGCGGCCGCTCCGGCGGGCGCCGCGGCGGCGCACCGGGCCGCCATCCCCTCGCGGGTTCGATTCCCGCCGGCGTCTCCGATCCCGTCCCCGCTGTCACCCTGGGGACGGGATCCCGCGCGTTCAGGGGGCGGGGAGGACGCCGCCGATGCAGTCCAGGACGCGGTCCAGGCCGTAGCGGAACTGGTCCTCGGCGCTCATGTGGGGCAGCCGCGCGTCCATGACGATGCGCTCGAACATCGGGTAGCGGCCGGTGCCGAGCAGTTCCCGGACGTAGGGGCCGCTGTGCAGCATCCAGCGCTCGGGGGTCATCCCGCTCTGCCGCGCCTCCCGCATCCACTCGATCTCGCCGCGCACGACGCGCTCGACGTAGCCGTTCAGCATGTCCAGGAGCGTGAGCATCTGGTCGATGGGGATGCCGACGTCCAGCGCCCCGAAGGCGAACTCCAGCAGCCGCAGCCGGTTCGGGCCCATGGTGGCGCGGGGGCGGTGCAGCCCGGCCAGCCAGGGGTGCCGCAGCCACACCGCCCGGGTGTTCTCGGCGATCAGCGTCAGGTCGGCGCGCCAGTCGCCGGAGGGCCGGTCGGGGATGTCCAGCTCCAGCAGCGCGTGGTCGACCATCAGTTCCAGCAGGTCGTCGCGGGACGGCACGTACCGGTACAGCGACATCGCGCCGGTGCCGAGGTCGGCGGCGATGCGGCGCATCGAGGCGGCCTCCAGCCCGTCGGCGTCGGCGATGCGGATCGCCGCCTCGGTGATCTGGGCGCGGCTGTAGGCGGGGCGGGGCCCGCGGCCCTGCCGCTCCGGGACCGACCAGATGCTGACGTGCTGCTCGCCGGCTGCCACCGAACCTCCTCGCGGGTCGTACCGAGCATCCTAGTTGCGTACGACGTACCCAGTTGTCTACCGTGAGATGCGTACACCGTACCCAGAGGAGTTGCCGTGACCCGTGAACCGATCGTCGCCGCCGAGGCGCTGCGCAAGCGCTACGGCACCACCCAGGCCCTCGACGGCCTCGACCTCGCCGTCCCCGCCGGGACCGTCTGCGGGGTCCTCGGCCCCAACGGCGCCGGCAAGACCACCGCCGTGCGGATCCTGGCCACCCTGGCCGACGCCGACTCCGGGCACGCCCGCATCGCCGGGTTCGACGTCGCCCGCCACCCCGACCAGGTCCGCGCCCGCATCGGCCTGGCCGGCCAGTACGCCGCCGTCGACCAGAAGCTCACCGGCCGCGGCAACCTGCGCATGTTCGGCCGCCTCTCCCACCTGCCCCGCCGCGAGGCCCACCGCCGCGCCGACGAGCTGCTGGAGCGGTTCGGGCTCGCCGACGCCGCCGACCGGCAGGTCGCCGGCTACTCCGGCGGCATGCGCCGCCGCCTCGACCTGATCACCAGCCTCATCCTGCGGCCCCAGGTGCTGTTCCTGGACGAGCCCACCACCGGCCTGGACCCCCGCAGCCGCGGCGAGATCTGGGACGCCGTCCGCGGCCTGGTCGCCGACGGCACCACCGTCCTGCTCACCACCCAGTACCTGGACGAGGCCGATCAACTCGCCGACGACATCGCCGTCGTCGACCACGGCCGCGTCATCGCCACCGGCACCCCCGACCAGCTGAAGGCCGCCATCGGCGACCGCCTCGACGTCGTCCTGGACGACCCCGCCGACGCCGGCGCCGCCGCCGCCGTCCTGCACGCCCTCACCGGCGCCCACCCCGCCCTGGACGGCGACCGGCTCTCGGTCCCGCTGACCGCCCGGACCGTCCGCCTCGCCGACGTCGTCCGCGAACTCGACCGCGCCGGCGTCGCCACCGCCGACGCCGGGCGGCGCCGCCCCACCCTCGACGAGGTGTTCCTCCGCCTCACCGCGACCCCCGAAACCGACCCCGGCACCGGCACCGGCACCGCCGAAGCCGCCGCCGGCGACGGCGCGCCCGTGAAGGAGACCGTCCGATGACCGCCCTCACCGCCCCCGCCCCGCCCGCGGCGCCCGCCGACCGCGCCGCACGGATCCGCTGGGCCGTCACCGACGGCCTCACCCTCATCGGCCGCGAACTGTCGCGGATCCGCCAGGAACCCGGCGAGCTCATCGCCGCGCTGATCTTCCCCGCCGTCATGGTCGTGCTGTTCGGCTACGTCTTCGGCAGCGCCATCGCCGTCCCCGGCGGCGGCGACTACCGCGAATACCTGATGCCCGGCCTGTTCGCCATGGTCACCTTCACCTCCACCATGGCCGTCACCCTGCGCGTGGCCACCGACGCCTCCCGCGGCGTCATGGACCGGTTCCGCTCCATGCCCATGGCCCGCTCCGCCGTCCCGTTCGGGCAGACCGGCGCCGAGATCCTCCACGGCGTCCTCGGCATGCTCATCATGGCCGCCGCCGGCCTCCTCGTCGGATGGCGCGCCCACAACGGCCTGTGGTCCACCCTGGAGGCGTTCGCGCTGCTGGCCCTCATGCGGTACGCCCTCAGCTGGGCCGGCTGCTACCTCGGCCTGGTCGTCCGCAACGAGCAGACCGCCGACCAGCTCATCCCGCTGGTGTTCCCGGTCACCATGCTGTCCAACTCCTTCGTCCCCACCGGCGGCATGCCCGCGCCGCTGCGGATCATCGCCGAATGGAACCCCGTCAGCGCCCTCACCGCCGCCTGCCGCGACCTGTTCGGCAACCCCGGCGCGCCCGCCGCCGACACCGCCTGGCCGCTCGCCCACCCCGTCGCCGCCACCCTCGGCTGGTCGCTGGTCCTGCTGGCGGTGTTCGCCCCGCTGTCGGTGCGCACCTACCGGCGGCGCGGCCGCTGAACCCCCGGCGACCGCTGAACCCCGGCTACCGCGGACCCGCGGCCCGCGGCGGACACCCCGCCGCGGGCCGCGGGCGCACTCACACCCCGAACGGCGCCGGGTACCGCACCGTCCCGGACGGGACCGGGCCCGGCCCGTCCAGCACCAGCGCCATCAGCGCCTCGTCCGGCACCTCGAACGCCACGCCGACGCCCAGCGCCGACGCCCGCCCGAACCCGAACCGCGGGTAGTACTCCGGATGCCCGAGCACCACCACCAGCCGCTCACCGCCAGCCGCCGCGCGCCGCGCCGCCTCCGCCAGCACCGCGCGGACGGCCGCGCCGCCCGCACCGCGCCGCTGCAGACCCGGCGCCACCGCCACCGGAGCCAGCGCCAGCGCCGCAGCGCCCGGCCCGCCCGGCCCGCCGTCTCGGGGGTCGAGGAGGTGGCAGCGGGTCACCAGCGCGTACCCGGCGACCCGCCCGTCCGGGGCCTCGGCCACCACCGACAGGCCCGGGATCCACGCCGCGTCCTCGCGCAGCGCGTCCACCAGGTCGGCCTCGGCGGGAGTCGGGAACGCCGCCTCCACCACCGCGCGGACCGCCGCCGCGTCGCCGGGCCGCTCCGGCCTCGTCGTCCACATCATCGGTCCCGCCCCCGCTCCCGGTACATCCGCCGCTGCTCCTTCTTGATCGTTTTCCATCGGTTCTCGTGTTCGGCGCGCAGCCGCGCGTCGCTGCGCGAGGCCGCCCACGCGTTCTCGCGCAGCAGCCGCCGGTAGCTGTCGAGGCGGCGCTGCGGCAGCGTCCCGTCCTCGACCGCCGCCAGCACCGCGCAGCCCGGCTCGGTCTCGTGCGCGCAGTCGGCGAACCGGCACCCGGCGGCCAGCTCCTCCACGTCGGCGAACGTGCGCTCCAGCCCGGCCGACGCATCGACCAGCCCGACGCCGCGCAGCCCCGGCGTGTCGATCAGGACGCCGCCGCCCGGCAGCGGCAGCAGCTCCCGCCGCACGGTGGTGTGCCGGCCCTTGCCGTCGGCCTCCCGGACCGCGCCCGTCACCAGGGAGTCCGCGCCCAGCAGCGCGTTCCCCAGCGTGGACTTGCCCGCGCCCGACGGCCCGACCAGCACCACCGTCCCCGCAAGGACGGCCCGGACCGCCTCGACGCCGTCGCCGGTCGCGGCGCTGCACGCCACCACCGGCACGCCCGGCGCCGCCGCCGCGGCGTCGGCCTCGGCCGCGGCGGTGTCCGCGACCTGGTCGGCCTTGGTCAGCACCACCACCGGTCGCGCGCCGCTCTCCCAGGCCAGCGCCACCAGCCGCTCGATCCGGCCCGGCGCCGGCCGGGCCGCCAGCGACACCGCGACCGCGACGGTGTCGACGTTGGCGGCCAGCACCTGGCCGCGGGAATCACGCCCCGCCGACGCCCGCGTGATCGCGGTCCGCCGCGGCAGCAGCGCCGCCACGACCGGGCGCCCGTCCGGGCCGCCGGGGCGCAGCGCCGCCCAGTCGCCCGTGCACGGCACCGGGTCGCCGGGGGACGCCGCACGCGGCACCGACGCCCGGACCGGGCCGTCCTCGGTGACCGCGTCGCACAGGCCGCGGTCGACCGCGGCCACGCGCGCGGGCACCAGACCCGCCGCGCGATGAGAGGTGAACTCGTTCTCCAGGTCCTCGTCCCAGCCGTAGGCGGCAAGAGGGGACGAGTCCGCGAATGCGGAGGACAATGCAGTGGAACCCTTCACGTGAGTACAGGGCCCCGGCGGGCGGACACCGCAACGACGAGTGCGGCTCAGGTCGGCTCAGCCGGCGGCCCGGAGGATGAGGACAGGCTGAATGCTGCGGGCAGCAGCAACCGCGGCAACGGCCATTCGTCCCCACCTCCTCACGTTCACGCGCGACACTACCGCCCCCGCCCCGCACCGCGCCACCCAATTAACAAGGCGCGGCCGGTCGGGCGGCCGGACGGGCGGCGGGGGACCGGCACCGTCCCGCGCCGGTTATGGTGAATTCGGGGCGGATCGCGATGAGGGGCGTGGCCGTGGACGACACAGACCAGCAGGACGGCAAGGACCACACCGACCCGGCGGACCCGGCGGCCGGCCGGGACGGCCGCGGCACCGGGGACCGGCGCGACACCCTCGCCGGGCGCGCGGAACGGGCCGACCGCGCCGCCGCGCGGCGGCTGGAAGAGGTCTTCGACGCGCTCGCGCCCGCCGCCGAGTCCGCCGCGCGGCTGGCCGCGCAGGCCGGCGAACC
>NZ_JBFARO010000222.1:0-7005 GCF_040677125.1 Actinomadura sp. NPDC049382 | reverse complement strand
GCCCGCGAGGGCGCGGCGGTGGCGTGCGCGGACGTCGACGAGGGCGCGGCGGGGGAGACCGCGGCGATGATCGCCGCCGCGGGCGGGACGGCGTGCACGGTGGTGGCCGACGTCACCGATCCCGTGTCGTGCGACCGTGTGGTCGCGCAGGCGGCCGAGGGCCTCGGCGGGCTGGACGGGGTCGTGTTCAACGCCGGGATCGGCGTCGGGTACGGGCTGGCGGGCACGGCGCTGGCCGACTGGGAGCGGGTGCTGCACGTGAACCTGCGGGCGCCGTTCCTGGTGGGCAAGGCCGCGATGCCGGCGCTGGAGGCGGGCGGGTCGCTGGTGTTCATCGGGTCGCTGGCGGGGACCAAGCCGGGGTCGCGGTCGCCGTCCTATGACGCGTCCAAGGCGGGGCTGACGGGGCTGGTGCGGCACATCGCCGCCGAGGGCGCGCCGCGCGGGGTCCGCGCGAACGTGGTGGCGCCGGGCCTGATCGACACCGTGATGGGCCGGGACGCCTCGGCCGGGAACGAGGACCGGGACCGGGTCGCGCGGCTGATCCCGATGCACCGGCAGGGGACGGCGTGGGAGGTCGCGGAGGTGGCGGTGTTCCTGCTGTCGGACCGGGCGTCCTATGTCACCGGGCAGGTCGTCCACGTCGACGGGGGCCTGTCCACGCTGCGGTAGGGGAACCGGGTGGCGGCGGGCGCGCGGCCGTCCTAGCGTGGCCGCCGTGGACGATCTTGTGGGGTTGCGGCCGGTGGCCGAGGACGACCTGCCGTTCGTCGAGCGGCTGCGGACCGACCCGGAGCTGGCGGGGCCGTTCCTGTGGGAGGGGTGGTCGGATCCGCGGCGGTTCCGGCGCCGCTGGGAGGCCGACGGCATGCTGGGCGAGGAGACCGGGAACCTGCTGGTGGTGCGCGGCGCGGACCCGCTCGGGCTGGTGTCGTACCGGCGGGTGATGACGACCGCGCGGATGTGGTGCTGGAGCATCGGGATCTCGCTGATGCCGGACGCGCGCGGCAGCGGTGCCGGGACGCGCGCGCAGCGGCTGCTGGTGGAGTACCTGTTCGCGCACAGCCCCGTCCACCGGATCCAGGCCGAGACCGATGTCGACAACGTCGCCGAGCAGCGCGCCCTGGAGAAGGCGGGGTTCACGCGGGAGGGCGTGATGCGCGGCTACTCGTTCGTCGGCGGCCGGTACCGCGACGAGGTGCTGTACAGCGTTCTGCGGACCGACCCGCTGCCGTGAACGCAGGGCGGGCGTCGGCGGGGGAACAGCCCTTCCCACCGGATGGTTACCGTGTAACGATGTAATCATCCGGGAGGTGCCATGGACACCGAACCTCCGACCGGCCCGGCCTCCGAGCCGGCGACCGGGCCGCTGGACGCCTACTCCCGCGTCGTGTCCGCCGTGGCGCGCGAGCTGACCCCGCGCGTGGCGGCGCTGCGGGTCCGGCACCGGCGCGGAGAGGGCGCCGGGTCGGCGGTGGCGTTCACCGGCGACGGGTTCCTGCTGACCAACGCGCACGTGGTCGGCCGCGCGCCGGGCGGGCAGGCCGCGTTCGCCGGCGGCGACACCGCCGAGTTCACCGTGGTCGGCACCGACCCGCTGTCGGACCTGGCCGTGGTCCGCGCCGACGGGCCCGTGCCCGACCCGGCCGTCCTCGGCGACGCCGACGCCTTGGTGGTCGGGCAGCTCGTCGTCGCGGTCGGCAACCCCCTCGGGCTGGCCGGGTCGGTCACCGCCGGGGTGGTGTCGGCGCTGGGCCGGTCGCTGCCGGCCTCGCAGCCGACCCGCACGGGCACCGCGGTCCGCGGCGTCATCGAGGACGTCATCCAGACCGACGCCGCGCTCAACCCCGGCAACTCCGGCGGCGCGCTGGCCGACTCGTCCGGGCGGGTCGTGGGCGTCAGCACCGCGGTCGCCGGGATCGGGCTCGGGATGGCCGTCCCGATCAACGCCACGACCCGGCGGATCATCGCGGCGCTGATGCGCGACGGGCGGGTGCGGCGGGCGTTCCTCGGCCTGGCCGCCGCGCCGGTGCCGGTGCCGGCGCGGCTGCGGGAGCGCACCGGGCAGGACGACGCGCTGCGCGTCGCCGAGGTCGTGCCGGGCAGCCCCGCCGACCGGGCCGGGCTGCGCCGCGGCGACCTGGTCCTGACCGCCGGCGGCGCGCCGGTCTCGCAGGCCCAGTCGCTGCAGAAGCTGATGTTCGCCGACGCGATCGGCCGGCCGCTGCCCATCACCGTCCTGCGCAACGGCGCGATGGTCGACGTCATCGCCGAACCCGTCGAACTCACCCCCGACCCCACCTGACCGCCCGCCCCGCCGGGTCGCTCATCCTGTCGGCGGACGGCTTTCGGAGATGACGCCGTCGACGACCAGTTCCCCTGTGCCGGTCACGACCTCGTACAGCGGGACCGCGCCCGGCAAGGGCGTGATGGATGCGATGCCGAGTGGGGCGTCGCTCTTGAGCGCCGTTCCCTCGATGGACGTCTTCCGGGAGATCGCCGGATCGATGAGGTGAAAGAATCTCAGCCGCTCCCGCAGGCCGCCCTGAAGCCGGACCACGGTCACCGGCAGGTTGGCGTGAGTGCGCGGATCTTCGTTCACGGCGCGGAAGCCGAAATGCCGGAGGCAGTCGTTGACCATGGCCAGGATCTCCGCGTCCGAGTTGGAGATCCTGGTTATTCCTCCGCTGCACGATCCTTCGGCGTCGAATATTCCGGCCAGGAATCCCTTCCTCCACCCCTGTCCGGGCGTCCTCGCCGGCCAGCGGATCAGTTCCTCGACTCGTGCGACGGCGGCGGCGCTCTGCGCGCGGATGGCCATCATCCGCCTACGGGGACCGGCGGCTTCGGCGAATACGAACTTATGTGTGGTGACGCCGAATCCGGCGAGATAGCGGCGTGCCCTCTCCAGGGCCTCGACATCGGCTAATGCCAGGCGAAAACGGTGCATGACGGCATACGGTTTTTCCGGCCTGCCCTGCGGATAATGGCCGATCTGGCCATCGCCGCGAATCATTCCGCAAAGGTAGCCCATGCGGTACCCGGCGCACCGCCGGGGAGGCGGCGAGAAGGCGCCCACCCCCAGCAGGCTGTTGTTGAGCGTCAGATGCGGTCGTCTCCGGCTGCCCTGCTCGGCCCCTGTGGGGTGCTTCCAGCCGCGGTCGCTGAGCAGGCGCTGGTCCCGGCCGACCGTGAGTCGGGTCCCATCCTGCAGTGTCACCCGCAGAGCGACGCCGGGCCGCTCCCTCCGCTCGAGGACGCCCGTGATGACGTACCGGCGATAGCGTCCTTCGAGCCGGGAGCCGTAGACCCGGTCGGAAGGGCGTACGGCGCGCAGGGGCTTCGTCCGGCCGTCCGCCATGAGGATCGGCGTGTCCGCACCGTGCCCCCGATCCGCTGCGGCCGGCGCTCGGCCGCATTCGCTCTGCCCCGGATCGTGCTCCCACATCCACGCCTCCTCGAACACGCCGGCGAGTCGATCGGTCACAGAGAGCATGGAACATGTGTTCGAAGATCGCAACGCGCGGACGGGGAAACGGGACGGTGGGGTAGGACACGGACATCGCGGTTCCGGCCCGAGCATCGCAACGGGTGCGTAACAATGGGCCGCTATGGCATGGCGAACCAGGATCCGGGCAGTGGCGGCGGCGATCGCGGCGGGAGTGTCGGCGGGCGCGCTCGCCGCCTGCGGCATCCCCGCCTTCGGCGACCGCGAGACCGGCGGGCGCGGCTCAGTGCCCCCGCCCGGCGCCGCGGCCGAGTGCCCCCGCGTCGCCGCGCCCGGCGACTCCGCGCACCGGCAGCTGCGCGGCATGTGGATCGCCACCGTCGGCGGCATCGACTGGCCCAAGGACGCCGGCGGCTCCGCCGCCGCGCAGAAGAAGCAGTACACCGAGCTCCTCGACACCGCCGCCGCGATGAACATGAACGCGGTGTTCGTGCAGATCCGCCCGAACTCCGACGCCTTCTACGACTCCCCCTACGAGCCCTGGTCGCAGTGGATCACCGGCACGCAGGGCAAGGACCCCGGCTACGACGTCCTGGCGTTCATGCTCAAGGAGGCCCACGCCCGCAACCTGGAGTTCCACGCCTGGTTCAACCCCTACCGGGTGTCGCGGCAGGACGACGTCGGCAAGCTGCACCCCGACAGCCCCGCCCGGCAGCACCCCGACTGGGTCCGCAAGTACGGGACCGGGCTGTGGTACGACCCGGGCCTGCCGCAGGTCCGCGACCTGGCCGCCAAGGCCGTCATGGACGTCGTCCGCAAGTACGACGTCGACGCCGTCCACTTCGACGACTACTTCTACCCCTACCCCGAGGCCGGCCGCGACTTCCCCGACGACGCCTCCTACAAGGCGTACGGCAAGGGCGAGAAGCGCGCCGACTGGCGCCGCCGGAACGTCGACACGCTCGTGGAGTCCCTCTCCCGCCAGATCCACGACGCCAAGCCCTGGGTGCGGTTCGGCATCAGCCCCTTCGGCGTCTGGCGCAACAAGAGCAGCGACCCCGCCGGATCCCCCACCCGCGCCCTGCAGAGCTACGACGACATCTACGCCGACACCCGCAAATGGATCAAGAAGGGGTGGATCGACTACATCACCCCGCAGCTGTACTGGCCGATCGGCGACCCCCGCGCCGACTACGCCGACCTCGTCGCCTGGTGGGCTAAGCAGGTCGAGGGCACCGGCGTGCAGCTGACCATCGGGCAGGCCGCCTACCGCGTCGGCGCCGACAGCGCCTGGAAGAACCCCGCCGAACTGTCGCGCCACCTCACCCTGAACGCCAAGTACCCGCAGGTCCGCGGCGACGTTTTCTTCAGCGCCTCCGACATCGCCGCCAACCGCCGCGGGTTCGCCGCCCGGCTGCGCGACGACCACTACGCCCGCCCCGCCATCCCGCCCCCCGCCCGCACCGGCACCGGCGACAGCGGCGGCAAGACCGGCGCGGACGGCGGCAAGGACACCGCGGCCGCGCCGCCGCCCGTCCGCGGCACCGCCGCCGCCCCCGACGGCAAGGGCGTCCGCGTCACCTGGCAGCCCGCCGACGGCGCCGCCTCCTACGCCGTCTACCGGGTCGAGGGCACCCGCCCCGGCTGCGCCCCCGTCGACCCCCGCACCCTCATCGCCGCCGTCCGCGGCGGCGGCATCGTCGACCCGGGCGCCGAACCCGGCCGCGCCTACACCTACTACGTCACCGCGCTGGACCGCCTCCACCGCGAAAGCGCCCCCGGACGCGGCGCAACGGCCACCGCCGCGAAGGGATAATGATCATGATCTCTGGGGAGGAACCAGTCACCTGACCACCCCCCGGAGGTTTGAAGCATGGCGCTGTCGATGGAGGAGCAGCGGATCCTCACCCAGATCGAGGTCCGCCTGAGCGAGGACGACCCGCGGCTGGCCCAGCGCCTCGCCCGCCACGGCACCCCCCGAGGCCGGCGGACCCGCACCATCGTCCTCGCCGCCACCGCCGTCATCATCGTCCTCGCCGCCGTCGGCGCCGGCATCGCCGCCGCCGTCCTGTAACACCCGCCCCACCCCGCGCACACACGAACGCCGAGGCCCCGGCGAGATCCGATCTCGCCGGGGCCTCGGCGTTCAAGCCGGTGTGGAGGTCGCCTCACGGCGAAAGGCACAACGAAGCTCCAGCCCGGACCGCATGGGACCGGCGGTATTCCCCGAAGGCATCAGGTAGAGCCCGGGGGACACATGCCACACCGACCCCTCCACTGTAACGGCTCCCGGCCCGTGCCTCCGCCACCGCCACCCCCCGCGCGGCGTCCACCTCACCCCGGAGTGAGGGTTGTCTGCGCCCGTGCACCGCCCCGCGCGCGGACGCGTCCCTGACTATGACCGCGCAACACCGCGCACACCGCGCAACATCACGCAAGCCGCACCAAACGGGGGACACCGCCATGACCACCACGGGGACCGCACGGCCCGCAGCCGCCGCACCGCCCGGCACCGACCAGGACACCCCCGGCACCGGCGCGGTTCGCGCGGCGGCCGCCTGGGACCTGCCCGCCCAGCCCCGCGCCGCCGCCCGCGCCCGCGACCTCACCGCGCGCACCCTGCGCGGCTGGCACGTCACCGACCCCGACGACACCGCCGACATCGTCCTCATGGTCGACGAACTCGTCACCAACGCCGTCGTCCACGGCACCGGCCCCGTCCGCCTCGCCCTCCGCCTGGACAGCCCCCCGCACGGCGACTCGGCCGGCGGCCCGGACGGCGGCGCGGCCGGCGCACTGCTCACCGCCGAGGTCAGCGACGCCGACCCCGCCGCGCCCGCCGCCCCCGGCGCGCCGCCCCCCGTCCTGGACTGGGCCGAGGCCGGCCGCGGCCTGCTCCTGGTCGCCGCCCTCGCCACCGACCACGGCGCCCGGCCCCGCCCGCCCGGCAAGACCGTCTGGTTCACCCGCCGCACCGCCCCCGCCCCGCCGGCCGCCCCGGAGGGCACCGCCGCGCCCTGACCCGCCGCACCGCACCGGGCCCGCCGGACGGGACGGCCGGGGTCACGCCTGCAAGGGGCAGCGGTCGACGACCCACGCCTCCTCCTCACCGCCCGCCGGCGGGGGCGGCGGCTCGTCGGTGAGGCGGTCCAGATGCCACTCGATGTGCGCCAGCGGCCCGCGCCACCCCGCCAGCAGATCCGCCAGCGGCCCCGGCGGCCCCGGCGGCCCGAACGGCCGCAGATCGGGCAGCTCGCCCACCCACAGCGCGTCGTCGCAGCCCGCCGCCCAGTGCCCCACCGACGCCAGCACCTCCTCCAGATCGCGCACCAGCTCGCCCAGCGACCGCGGAGCCATCGCGTCCTGGATCATCCGCTCCCGCGCCTCGTAGGGCAGGTCGCGGCCGAACACCGGCGGGAAGCCGGGGCGGCGGCCCGCCAGGACCGGCTCCTCGCCCGTCGCCGCCGACCGGATCGCCGCCGCCTGCCACCGGCTCCACTCCGCCAGATGCCCCAGCGCCGCGCGCAGCGCCGCCGCGCCCGCCCCGCGCGCCGGGC
>NZ_JBFARO010000221.1:0-7164 GCF_040677125.1 Actinomadura sp. NPDC049382 | reverse complement strand
CGGCGCCGGGGTGGACGACGGCGGCGCCCGGCGCGGGCGACGCCGCGTCCGGGGCCGGCAGGTCCAGGTCGCGCGGATCGGCGCCGAACCCGTACCAGGCGGCGAGCCGGCACCAGCGCGCCACCTCGTGCTCGGCGGGATCCCACGCCGGCCCGTCGTCGTGCGGCGCGGCCGGGCAGGCGAACGCCAGCAGCCGGCCGGGCTCCAGGGCCGCGAGGAGCCGGTGGCTCTGCGGCCCCGACCCGTGCAGGTTGACGGCGACGTCCACCGGGCCGGCGGCGCGGAGCGGGGCGTCCAGGCCGTCCGCCGGGAGGACGTCGTCGACCGCGCCGGTCGCGCGGGCCAGCGGGCCGAGCGCCGCCGGCGCGGCGAGCGCGATCCGGGCGTCCGGCAGCCCGCGCCGCAGCGCCCGCAGCGCGGGCACGGCGGTGAGCAGGTCGCCGAGCCCGAGGGCGCGCAGCACCAGCGCGCGGCGGGGCGTCACGGCCACGACGGCTCTTCCGAGGGGCAGACGACGAGCTCCCGCACCTCGCACCCGGCCGGCTGCGCGAGCGCGAACGCGATCGCCTCCGCGACGTTCTCGGGCGGGTTCAGCTTGGCGTCCGCGCCCGGCCGGTACTGGGCGGGGCGGCCGTCGAAGAACGCGGTGTCCATCCCGCCCGGCACGATCATCGTGACGCCGACCCGCCCCGCCATCTCGGCGGCGAGCGCCCGGGTGAACCCGACGACCCCGAACTTGGACGCGCAGTACGCGGTGGCGTCGCCCAGCGCCCGGAACCCGAGCGTGGACGCGACCGTGACGATCCGGCCGTGCGGCTCGTTCTCCAGGTAGGGGAGCGCGGCGCGGACGACGGCGGCGGTGCCGAGCAGGTTCACCTGCACGACCCGCTCCCAGTCCTCGGCGGGGACCTCGCACAGCCCGCCGCACGCGTCGATGCCGGCGGCGGTCACGACGGCGTTCAGCCCGCCGGCGGCGCGCGCCAGCCCGTGCACGGCGCGCTCGGCGCACCGCCGGTCGGCGAGGTCGGCCTGCATGTGCTCGAAGCCGAAGTCGTCCTTCGGCGGGTGCCGGTCGAGGATCAGGGGGCGTCCGCCGCCGTCGGCGACCCTGCGCGCGACGGCCGCGCCGAGTCCGGAGGAGCCACCGGTGATGAGGACGTTCATGACGCGGTTCCCTTCTTGGTGGACAGCAGGCGCGTGGTGGAGCGCCCTTCCAGCAGGGGCAGCAGGACGATCTCCCCGTTGTGGGCCCGGACCGTCTCGGCCTCGGGCAGCGTGGTCCCGGCGTAGTCGGCGCCCTTCACCCACACGTCGGGGCGCAGCCGCTCCAGCAGCGGCGCCGGGGTGTCGTCGTCGAACACCACCGCGGCGTCGACGTCGCTGAGCGCCTCCAGCACCCGGACCCGGTCGGCGGCCGGCGTCACCGGCCGCGACGGCCCCTTGCGGCGCCGGACGGACGCGTCGGAGTTGACGCAGACGATCAGGCAGTCGCCGAGCCGCCGCGCCTGCTGGAGCAGGCTGACGTGCCCGGCGTGCAGCAGGTCGAAGCAGCCGCCGGTCGCCACCACCGTCCCGCCCGCGCGCCGCGTCCGCTCGACGATGTCCCAGGCGTCCTCGCCGCGCTCGGGCACGAGCCGGGCGGTGCCGGTCTCGGCGAGCTGCGCCGACAGGGCCGCCGCGGCCCCGGCCCGGACGAACTCCGACGCCCGGTTGACGCCCTCGGTGACGGCGGCGGTGAGCGCCGCGCCGTCGGCGAGCGCGCCGACCGCCCCGGCGGCGAAGCTGTCGCCCGCGCCGCACGAGTCGCCCCGCGCGGGCCGGGCGGGCGCGAGGAACGGCGGCGCCTCGGACCCGTCGCACAGCAGCGCGCCCTCCGCGCCGAGCGTGACGGCGACGCCCTCGATGCCCCAGGCGCGGCCGAGGTGGCGGCCGCGCCGGCCGGCCGCCGACAGCCCGAACCCGGTGATGTCGGCGCCGTCCGCGGCGGCCAGCCGCGCGGCCTCCTGCTCGTTCGGGGTGAGCAGCCGGACGACGCCGGGGACCGGCGGCTCCCCGCGCGGGTGCGGGTCCCAGACGACCGGGACGCCCGCCGGCAGCGCGCCGAGCAGCGAGCGGACGGCGCGGTGCCGGGTGACGCCGCGGCCGTAGTCGGAGACCAGCACGGCGCCGGCCCCCGCGATCGCGTCGGTGACGCGCGGACCGACGGGCCCGTCCAGGGCCTGCCCTTCCCCGGCGTCCAGGCGCGCCACCGACTGCCCTCCGGACCGGATGCGCAGCTTGCAGGGCGTCCCGCCGTGCAGGTGGAACGCGGCGACCTCCAGGTGCCGCTCCAGCATCGCGCGCAGCCGCCGCCCCGGCTCGTCGTCGGCGAGCGCGGTGACGAGCACCACCTCCCGCCCGGCCGCGGCCGCGAGCAGCGCGGCGAGGCCCGCGCCGCCGGGGCGGGGCAGCTCCTCGGCGCCCTCCACGACGGGGACGGGCGCGTCCGGGCACAGCCGGCTGCTGGTGCCGACGATGTCGATGTCGAGCAGGACGTCGCCGACCACCACGAGTGGCGCGGTCATGGCGTCTCCCTCCGCTCAGGCACGGCTCACTCCGAGCGCCTCGTCCACCACCCCGCACAGCAGGTGCACCGCCGCGAGGTGGATCTCCTGGACGGTCGAGGTGGTCCCGGCCTCCACGGTGACCGCGTCGTCGCACGCCGCCGCGAGCGGGTTCGGGCCGGGTCCGGTGACCGCCCACGCCGCCATGCCGAGCCGCCGGGCGCGGTGCGCCGCCGCGATCACGTTGGGGCTGCGGCCGCTGGTCGACAGGCACACCAGCACGTCCCCGGGCCGGCCGTGCGCCTGCACCTGCCGCTCGAAGACGTTCACCGGGCCGTAGTCGTTGCCGATCGCGGTGACCGAGGAGGTGTCGCCGTGCAGCGGGATCGCCGACAGCGGGCACCGCTCGTTCTCGAACCGGCCGACGAGCTCGGCGGTCAGGTGCTGCGCCTCGGCGGCGCTGCCGCCGTTGCCGCAGGCCAGCAGCCGCCCGCCGCCGCCCAGCACGCGGGCGAGGCGGCGCCCCCACCCTTCGAGGACGGGCACCTGGTCGCGGAACAGCAGCGCCGCCTCGGCAAGCGCCTCCAGCCGCCGGTCGTGGACGGTGGAGGTGCGCGTCCCGAACCCCGGCTGCGCGGTCACGCGGCCACCTCCGTCAGCGCGGCGGCGTGCCGGTACACCTCGGCGGTGTCGGCGGCGACGCGCGCCCAGGAGTAGCGGGCGCGGGCCCGGTCGCCCGCCGCGAAGCCCATCGCGGCGCGCCGGGCCGGGTCGTCCAGCAGCGCCCGGACCGCGGCGGCCGCCGCCTCCGGGTCGCGCGGCGGGACGAGCGTGCCGGTGACGCCGTCCACGACCGTGTCGAGGTGCCCGCCGACGGCGCTCGCCACCACGGGGATCCCGCAGGCCATCGCCTCCAGCGGCACCATCCCGAACGGCTCGTACCAGGGGAGCGCGGCCACCAGGTCCGCCGACCGCAGCAGCGGGGGCACCTCCGCGCGGCCGAGCCGGCCGAGGAACTCCACCCGGTCGGCGACGCCGGCGTCCCGCGCGACGCTCCGCAGCCGCCGGACCTCGGGGTCGCCGTCCAGGCCGCCGCGGGGCGGCCCGCCGGCGACGGCCAGCACGGTTCCGGGCAGGTGCGCGAGCGCGCGGATGGCCGTG
The DNA here is from genome assembly GCF_040677125.1 of Actinomadura sp. NPDC049382. Taxonomy (NCBI): domain Bacteria; kingdom Bacillati; phylum Actinomycetota; class Actinomycetes; order Streptosporangiales; family Thermomonosporaceae; genus Actinomadura; species Actinomadura sp. NPDC049382. The sequence continues at coordinate 3,460 of NZ_JBFARO010000221.1, read as the reverse complement.
TCGACGCCCTTGCGCTCGACGAGCCGGGACAGCACCACGACGCGGTGCGGGCCGGCGTCCCCGCCGCCGGGGCCGCCGGGGGTGAACAGGCCAAGGTCGACCCCGCACGGCACCACCCGGACCCGGTCGCGGGGCACGCCCATCGCGGCCAGCTCGGCGACCTCGTCGGAGCAGGTGGCGATGACGGCCTCGGCGGCGCGCCCGACCGCGCGCTCCAGCCGGACGCGGGAGGCGGGGCTGGTGTCCGCGGCGCCCTGGTGGCGGCGCTTGACGGCGCCGAGCGCGTGGTAGGTCTGCACGACCGGCACGCGCCGCGCCCCCGGCGCCTGCGCGGCCTGCACCGCGGCGAGGCCGCTCATCCAGAAGTGGGCGTGCGCGACGTCGGGCGGGTCGGCGGCCCAGCGCCGCTCCAGGTACGTCCCGAAGTCGCGCATCCACGGCAGCAGCTCGTCCTTGGCGATGCGCTCGGGCGGCCCCGCCGGGACGTGCTCGACGGCGACGCCGGGCGCGAGCCGCACCCGGTCCGGCGGGGCGGGGGCGTCGCGCCGCGTGTAGACGGTGACGTAGTGCCCCTGGCGGCCGAGCTCGGCGGCCAGTTCCGCGACGAACACGTTCTGCCCGCCGCCGTCCGCCCCGCCGAGGCCGCCGTCGGCGGCGAGCGGGCTGGCGTGCTCGGAGATCATGGCTATTCTCATCGCGTTACCTCCTGGAGAGTTCGCCGCCAGTCGCGCAGGAAGCGCGCCAGGCCGTACCTCTCGGCGGCGTGGGCCCGCGCCTCCTTGCCCATCTGGCGGGCGCGCGGCGGGTCGGCGGCCAGGGTCCGCGCGGCGTCCGCCAGGGCGGCGACCCGCGTGGACAGCACCCCGGCCTCGGGCGGCACCGCCTCGACCGCCTCGGTGGTGGCGAGCGCCACCACCGGCAGGCCGAGCATCATGGCCTCGATGAGGGCGAGGCCGAGCGAGGTCCACCGGTAGGGGTGGACGTAGACGCGCCGGCGGGCGAGCTCCGCGTGCATCCTCGCCTGCGGCAGGTCCTCGAAGGTCCACAGCGACTCCGGGGGGATGCCGAGGCGCTCGGGGGCGCCGGCGACGTTCATGCCGAACAGGTCGAGGGGGACGGCCGCCGCGAGCTCGGGCAGCAGGTCGGTGCCCGCGACGCGGCCGCGGCGCAGCGGGTCGTTGATGACGACGCCGGCGCGGGGCATGTCGGCGGTGTACCGGTAGCCGGGGTCGACGACGCCGTGCTCGATGACCAGGACCGGGGCCCGGCCGCAGTTCCAGAACAGCCGGTTGAAGTGGGTGACGTGCACGACGGGGATGTCGGCGCGGTCGTGCAGGAAGTGCCGGCTGTCGGGCACGACCTCCTCGGGGAGCCCCGCGTCGGAGGGCGTCCGGCGCGGGGTGTCGTGCTCGACGTAGACGGCGGGGACGTCGCGTCCGGGGCGCCGGCCGAGCCATTCCTCCGCCAGCCGCAGCTCGTGGGGGCGCTGCAGCACGACGGCGTCGACGTCCTCGTGGCGGAGCCGCTCGGGCGTCACCTCCACCGCCCGGTCGGGCCAGGTGAAGGTGTCGGGCCGCCCCCGGCCGTCCGGCCCGCGGCCGGGGAGGACGGGGACGAGCGTGGTCTGCGGTCCGTGCACGAACGACGTCGCCCACGAGCCGTGCACGTGCCACATCAGGACTCTCATCGGGCGGGCGCCTCCTCCACGGTCGCGACGACCTCCACGGCGGCGGCGACCTCGTCGGCGGTGACGGTCGACAGGCAGGGGTGCCCGTCGACCGGGCATTCGCGGGCGCGGCTGTCCCGGCACGGCGCCCGCTGGTCGCCGAGCAGCGCCAGCGGGACCCCGAACGGCGCCCACCGGGCGGCGGGCACGGTCGGCGCGAACAGCGACACGACCGGCGTCCCGACGGCCGCCGCGAGATGCGCGGGGCCGGTGTTGCCGGCGACGACGGCGCACGCGCCCGCCAGCACCGACGCCAGTTCCGGCAGCGACGTGCGGCCGCCGAGGTCCAGGCCGTCCTCGCCGGCGACGAGCGCGGTCAGCTCCTTCTCGTCGCCGTGGCCGGTGACGACCACCCGGCGCCCGGAGGCGCGCAGCAGCCGCACCGCCTCGGCGCAGCGCTTCGGCGGCCAGGCGCGCGCGGGCACGGACGTGCCGGGGTGCACCACCACGTAGCCGGGGCCGCCGGTGAGGTGGTCGGTGTCGGGCAGCGGCCCGCGGACCCGCAGCCGGGTGTCGGCCGGGGACGGGAACCCGGCGTCCTCGGCGAGCGCCAGCATCCGCAGCGGCTCGGGGACGTCGGTGTCGGGCCGGTGCCGCAGGTCCAGCAGCGACCCCGGGTAGTCCTCGCTGATGCCGCCGATCCAGGGCGTCCCGGCGAGCCGCAGCAGCAGCGCGAGCGGCAGCGGCGACTGGTGGAAGGAGGTGAGGACCAGCGCCCGGTCGAAGCCGCGCAGCTCCCGGACGATCAGGTCGATCTCCGTCCGTTTCACCGGGACCCGGTCGGGGTCGATCCAGGGGGCGCACCATTCGATGACGCGGTCGACGCCGGGCAGCATGTCGGCGGCGGCGCGGCCGCGCGGGCCGCACAGCAGCACGACCTCGTCGGCGCGGGCGGCGACCGCCCGCACGGCGGGCCCGGCGAGCAGCACGTCGCCGAGGTTGTCCTGGCGTGCCACGAGGACCCTCATCGGCGCCGCCTTCCGCCGAGGACCAGTTCGACGGCGGCGGCCAGCGTCGGCGCCGTCTCCGGCGCCCGCGCGATCTCCGCCGGCCGGGTCCGCCGGGTCGGGACGAGGATGCCGCGCGCGCCCGCGGCCGCGGCGGCCTCGACGTCGCCGCCGACGTCGCCGATGACGGCGCAGTCGGACGGCAGCATCCCGAGCCGCTCCGCGGCGCGCTCGATCATGCCGGGCTCGGGCTTGCGGCACTTGCAGCCGTCGCCGTCGTCGTGCGGGCAGAACTCCCACACGTCGATCCGGCCGAGCAGCTCCTCGACGCGGGCGTTGACGCGCCGCACGTCCCCGGCGCCGATGAGCCCCTTGGCGACGCCGGACTGGTTGGACACGACGCCGATCCGGACGCCGTGGTCGCGGAGCCGGTCCAGGGCGCGGCGCGCGCCCGGCACCGGCTCGACCCGCTCCGGGTCCCCGTTGTACGGGACGTCCCGGATCAGGGTGTCGTCGCGGTCGAACAGCACGGCCCGGGGGCCGCCCCAGCTCCGCGCCCGCCGGTGGACGGCCAGCCCGCGGACGCGGTGCAGGACGGCCGCGGGCGGGATGGCGGCGCTCGTCACGAGCATCGTCGCCGCCTCTCCGGGAGTCTTGGGGCCCGGCTTGATCCGCTCGTAGGCGAACCGCGCGGTCAGCACGGCCCAGGTGCCGGCCGCCGCGGCGGCGACGGCCGTGCCGCGGCGGGGGGGGGGGGGCGGCGCGGGGGCCCGCGGTGGGGTGATGA
>NZ_JBFARO010000220.1:0-7190 GCF_040677125.1 Actinomadura sp. NPDC049382 | reverse complement strand
GCCGGAGCCGCCCGTGCGGCGGCCCGCGCCGCCGCGGCCCGAGCCGCCGGTGGCACCGCCGCCTGCGGCACCGCCCGCGCCCGCCGAGGCGCCGCCGAAGGACGGCGAGCTGCCCAAGCGCAGGCGGCAGACCCATCTGGCCCCCCAGCTCAAGCAGCGGGTGGACGCGCATCTCGCCGCGCAGGGCCAGGCGCCGCCTCCGGGGCCCGCGGGGCCCGCGGAGCCGCCGCCCGGGCCCGAGCCGGCCGGGATGCCGCTCGCCGCGCCCGTCCCCGTGGACGAGCCGCCGCCGCCCCGCGGCGGGACCGTTCCGCAAGACGACGACGCGGCGCGCTCACCCGAGGCGATGCGATCGATGATGTCCGCCATGCAGGCCGGATGGCGGCGTGGCAGGCAGGACGCGGCCGACGCGGAGGCAGCGCAGGCCGAGCCCAACCCAGGCGAGCAGGAGGACGACACCCCATGACACGAGCCCAGCACTCCGGCGCGGAGGTCCCGGGCGGAGCCGGCGGTGACCTGAACTGGCTGCTCGACAGCCTGGTCCAGCGGGTCGCTGCGGTGCAGAACGCGGTGGTGCTGTCCAGCGACGGGCTGAAGATGGCCGCGTCCCGGGGCCTCGCCGGCGAGGAGTCCGACCACCTTGCCGCGGTGGCCGCCAGCTTCCAGAGCCTCGCGCGCGGGGCCGGGGAGTCGTTCGGCGGCGGCCCCGTCCGGCAGACCATCGTGGAGATGGAGTCGTCGTTCCTGTTCGTCACCGCCGCCGGGCGCGGCGCGTGCCTGGCCGTGCTGGCCTCCGCCGACGCCGACCTCGGGATCATCGCCTACGAGATGGCGATGCTGGTCACCCGGGTCGGGCAGCACCTGTCCGCGGATCCGCGGGTGGCCGCGGCCGAGCCGGGCGGCGTGTGAGGTGGGCGGCACGGCCTGGTACGACGACGCTGCGGGGCCCGTGGTCCGCCCGTACGCGGTCACCGGAGGCCGGACGCACTACGACGGCGACGACTTCGACCTCGTCGCGCTGATCGCCGTCGCGGACCCGCCGGAGCCCGCGGACGGCGCGCTGCCCGCGGCGCCGTGGGCGCCGGAGCCCGAACATGACATGATCCTGGAGCTTTGCCGCACCCCGTTGTCGGTCGCCGAGATAGCGTCGGATCTGGAACTCCCCCTCGGGGTGGTCCGTGTCCTGCTCGGTGACCTGCTCGACCACTCGCTGATTCAGGTCCGGCGTCCCGCGCCGGTGGCGCAGTTCCCCAGCGAGCGCGTACTCAAGGAAGTGATCGATGGAATCCGTGCGCTCTGACGCGGCGGCCCAGCAGGGCGAGTCCGCGCTGACGGTGAAGATCCTCGTGGCCGGTGGTTTCGGCGTCGGCAAGACCACCCTGGTGAGCGCGGTCAGCGAGATCCGTCCGCTGCGCACCGAGGAGGCACTGACCGAGAAGAGCATCGGGATCGACGACACCACCGCCGTCGCGTCCAAGACGACGACGACCGTGGCGATGGACTTCGGCCGCATCACGCTGCCCAACGGCCTCGTGCTGTTCGTCTTCGGCACCCCCGGCCAGGACCGCTTCTGGTTCATGTGGGACGAGCTGGCCAAGGGCGCCCTCGGCGCCGTCGTCCTGGTCGACACCCGCCGGCTGGCCGACTGCTTCGCCTCGGTCGACTACTTCGAACGGCGCGGCGTGCCGTTCATCATCGGCGTCAACCGCTTCGACGGCGCCGGCGCCCACTCGCCCGACCAGGTCCGCGACGCGCTGGACCTCCCCGCCGACGTGCCCGTCATCAACTGCGACGTGCGCGACCGCGAGGACGCCAAGCGCGTGCTGATCACCCTGGTCGAGCACATCATGCGCACGATGAGCGGCAGGCAGTACGCGTAGCCGCACCGCTGTAGCACGTCACTGACGGCCCGTGCTCTCCGCGCTTCGCGCGGGGGGTGCGGGCCGTTGCTTTCCGTGACTTTGTCCTCTGAGTGGAGAAAGTTTGGATGATCTAGTGAAAAGGTCTTCTCAAAGCGGCGAAAGCGGGTTACGGTCTCGGCCATGAGACCGGGGTCACACCGCCCCGGGGGATCCCGAGAGGACGGCGTGATGCGCATGTCGGCTCGCCCGCAGAACGTGCATCAGGCACGGCTGCTGCGGCTGCTGCGGGACGAGGGGCCGCGGTCGCGCGCCGAGCTCGGCGACGTCGTCCGGCTGTCCCGGTCGAAGCTCGCCGTGGAGCTGGACCGGCTCGTGGAGCTCGGGCTCGTCGAGGGCGCCGGGCTCGCCGCCTCGCGCGGCGGGCGGCGGTCCGGGATCGTGCGGCTGGCGCCGAGCCTGCGGTTCGTCGCCTTCGACATCGGCGCCACCTCGATCGACGTCGCCGTCACCGACGGGACGCTGGAGGTGCTCGGCCACGTCAGCGAGCAGTGCGACGTCCGGCAGGGCGCCACCGTGGTGCTGGACCGGGCGCTCGACCTGCTCGGCAAGCTGCGGGACGAGGGCCTCATCCCGCAGGTGCACGGGACGGGCATCGGCGTGCCCGGCCCGGTCAGCTTCCGCGACGGCATGCCGGTCGTCCCGCCGATCATGCCGGGCTGGGACCGGTTCCCGGTGCGGGACGCGATCGGCCAGGAGCTCGGCTGCCCGGTGCTCGTCGACAACGACGTGAACCTGATGGCGCTCGGCGAGCTGCACGCCGGGCTCGCCCGGTCGGTGGACGACTTCCTGCTCGTCAAGATCGGCACCGGCATCGGCTGCGGCATCGTGGTGGACGGCGCCATCTACCGGGGCGTGTCCGGCAGCGCCGGGGACATCGGGCACATCCGCGTCGACGACGACGGGCCGATGTGCGCGTGCGGGAACGCGGGCTGCCTGGAGGCGTACTTCGGCGGCGCCGCCCTCGCCCGGGACGCCGAGGCCGCGGCCCGGTCGGGGGACTCGCCCGCGCTCGCGGCCCTGCTGGAGGCGCACGGCGGGCTGACCGCCGAGCACGTCGGCGAGGCCGCCGCCGCGGGCGACCCGGCCGCGGTGCGCATCATCCGGGAGGGCGGCCGGCACGTCGGGCAGGTCCTCGCCGGGCTGGTCAGCTTCTTCAACCCCGGCCTGGTGATCATCGCGGGCGGCGTCGCCGGCCTCGGCCACACGCTGCTCGCCGAGATCCGCAGCGTCGTCTACCGCCGGTCCGCGCCGCTCGCGACCGGCAACCTGCCGATCGTGCTGTCCGAACTCGCCGGCGCGGCCGGCGTGGTCGGCGGCGCGCGGCTCATCAGCGACCACGTCTTCTCCGCGTCCTGAGGAGGCCCCCCGAAATGGAACCGCTGCTGCTCATGCGCGGCATCGTCAAGCAGTTCCCCGGCGTCCGCGCGCTGGACGGCGTCGACCTCGACGTCCGCCCGGGCGAGGTGCACTGCCTGCTCGGGCAGAACGGCGCCGGGAAGTCCACCCTGATCAAGGTGCTGGCCGGCGCGCACCAGCCGGACGAGGGCGAGATCGTCTTCGCCGGCGAGCCGGTGCGGCTCGCCGGGCCGACCGCCGCGATGCGGGCCGGCATCGCGACCATCTACCAGGAGCTCGACCTGGTCGACGGGCTGTCGGTCGCCGAGAACATCTTCCTCGGGCACGAGAAGGCCCGGTTCGGCTTCACCCGGCGCGGGGACGCCGAGCGGGCGGCGCGCGAGCTGCTCGGCCGGCTCGGGCACGGCGAGATCCCGCCGCGCCGCGAGGTCGGGCGGCTGCCCGCGGCGGGCAAGCAGGTCGTCAGCATGGCCCGCGCCCTCTCCCACGAGGCGCGGCTCATCGTGATGGACGAGCCGTCCGCCGCGCTCGCGCACGACGAGGTCGGCAACCTGTTCCGCATCATCCGCGAGCTGACCGCCGCCGGCGTCGCCGTCGTCTACATCTCCCACCGGCTGGAGGAGATCCGCGAGATCGGCGACCGGGTGACCGTCCTCAAGGACGGCAAGGCCGTGGCGGGCGGCCTGCCCGCCAAGACCACCGAGACCGACCGGATCGTCTCGCTGATGACCGGCAGGGACGTCGAGTACGTCTTCCCGGAGCGGCCCGAGCCCGGCGGCGAGCGGGCCGAGGTGCTGCGCGTCGAGGGGCTCACGCTGCCCGGCGCGTTCGAGGACGTCTCGCTCACCGTGCACGCCGGCGAGATCGTCGGGCTGGCCGGGCTCGTCGGGTCCGGGCGCTCGGAGATCCTGGAGACCGTCTACGGCGCCCGGCGGCCCGCGCGCGGGCGGGTGCTCGTGGACGGCCGGCCCGTCCGCCCTGGCGACACCGGCGCGGCGGTGCGGCGCGGCATGGGCATGGCTCCGGAGGAGCGCAAGAGCCAGGCGCTGCTGCTGAACGAGTCCGTCGCCGGGAACGTCAGCGTCGCCGGGCTGTCGCGGTACGCCTCGTTCGGCTGGCTGAACCGCCGCCGCGAGCTGGCGGACGTCCGCCGCCAGATCGAGTCGCTCGACATCCGGCCGCCCGACCCGCGGCGGCCCGTGGTGACGCTGTCGGGCGGCAACCAGCAGAAGGTCGTCCTCGCCCGCTGGCTGCTCGGCGCGACGGGGCTGCGGCTGCTGATCCTGGACGAGCCGACCCGCGGCGTCGACGTCGGCGCCCGCGCCGAGCTGTACGCGGTGATCCGCGAGCTGGCCGGCCGCGGGATCGGGGTGCTGCTGGTGTCCAGCGAGGTCCCCGAGGTGCTGGGGCTCGCCGACCGGGTCCTCGTCGTCCGGGAGGGGCGGGTCGTGCACACCGGCGACGCCCGCGACCTCGACGAGGCCGCCGTGCTCAACATGATCATGGAAGGGAGCGCCCTGTGACCGAAACGGCTCACTCTGGGGGGACGACCCCCCAGACCCCCCGGAACGACCCCGGTCACTCTGGGGGGACGACCCCCCAGACCCCCCGGACCGACCCGGGAGCGGACGAGCGCGGCTCGGCGCCCGTCACGAAGAAGCCGGGCGGCGGCGGGCCGTGGCGGCCGTTCGCGCGCGGCGGCGGCGCCGGGACCCGGGAGATGCACCATCTCGGGCTGGTGGCCGCGCTGGTGCTGCTCGCGGTCGTCGGCCTGGTGACCGAGCCCGACAACTTCGCCACGTCCGGGAACGTCGTCGGCATCCTGGCGCTCGCCGCCACCATCGGCGTGATCACCGTCGGCCAGACCTTCGTGATCATCGGCGGCGGGATCGACCTGTCCGTCGGGTCGGTGATGGCGCTCGCCTCGGTGTGGGCGACCACGGTCGCGACGCAGTCCTACGGGCCGGCCGTGATGGCGCTGTGCGCGATCCTCGTCGGGACGGGCTCGGGCGTCGTGACCGGGCTGCTGATCTCCTACGGGCGGATGGTCCCGTTCATCGCGACGCTCGCGATGCTCGTCGCCGCGCGGGGCCTCGCGCAGCGGATGTCGGACCGCAAGACCCAGCTCGTCCGGCCCGAGAACGACGCCATCGAGGCGCTGTCCACCACCAAGGTGCTCGGGCTGCCCCTCGTCGTCTACATCTTCGCGGCCGTCGCGGTCGCCGGGTGGCTGCTGCTCAACCGCACCACGTTCGGCCGCCGGACGTTCGCGGTCGGCGGCAACCCGGAGGCGGCGCGGCTCGCCGGCATCGACGTCCGGCGGCACACCCTGCTGCTGTACGCGCTGTCCGGTTTCTGCTGCGGCATCGCGGCGCTCATCATCATGGCGCGCACCACCACCGGCTCCAGCACCCACGGCGACCTCTACGAGCTCGACGCGATCGCCGCCGTCATCATCGGCGGGACGCTGCTCACCGGTGGCCGCGGCACCGTCGTCGGGTCGATCCTCGGCGTGCTGATCTTCACCGTCATCACCAACCTGTTCATCCTGAACGGCCTGCAGACCAGCGACCAGCTCATCGCCAAGGGCGTGATCATCGTGATCGCCGTGCTGCTGCAGCGCCGCGGGCTCCGCTCGCCCACCTGACCCCCGTCCACCACCCCCCATGTCCAGCGCCGCGCGCCGCGGGGAGGCGCGCGGCGGGGGACGCCCCATCCCTTCACCAGGAGCACGTCATGCGTGATCAGAGCCCTCGTCCCACCCGCAGAGGCGTCCTGTTCTCCGGCGCCGTCGTCGCGGCCGGCGGCCTCGCCGCCGCCTGCACCGGCAACAGCGAGAAGAGCGACGCGGCGCCCGCGGCGCAGGCCGGGTCGCTCGCCGGCGACAACGACAAGCCGGGCAAGCAGGTCACCGTCGGGTTCTCCGCGCCGGCCGCCGACCACGGCTGGATCGCGGCGATCGCCAAGAACGCCGAGGCGCAGGCCAAGAAGTACAAGGACGTGACGTTCAAGCCGGTCGAGCCGACCAACGACATCAACCAGCAGATCTCCGCCGTCGAGTCGCTGATCCGGGCGAAGGTGAACGTCCTGGTGATCCTGCCGAACGACGGCGAGCAGCTGAACCAGGTCGCGCGCAAGGCGATGGACGCCGGCATCCCGGTCGTCAACCTCGACCGCGTCTTCCCCGACAAGCTGTCCTACCGGACGTGGATCGGCGGCGACAACTACGGCATGGGCGTCTCCGCCGGCCACTACATCGGCAAGAAGCTCAAGGACAAGGGCGTCTCCAACCCGGTGATCCTGGAGATCCAGGGCATCGCGACGCTGCCGCTGACGCAGGACCGCAGCAAGGGCTTCGCGGACGCGCTCAAGTCCTACGGCTTCACCGTCACCGCGAAGCAGGACGCCAAGTTCACCGTCGAGTCCGGCAACCAGGTCGCCTCCAACCTGCTGCAGGCGCACAAGAAGATCGACGCGCTGTGGAACCACGACGACGACCAGGGCGTCGGCGTGCTCGCCGCGATCAAGCAGTCCGGCCGCAAGGAGTTCTTCATGGTCGGCGGCGCCGGGTCCGCCAACGCCATGCGTGAGATCAAGGCCGGCACCGGCGTGCTGGAGGCGACCGTCACCTACCCGCCGACGATGGCCGCGTCCGCGATCAAGCTGGGCCGGCTCATCGCGCAGGGCAAGGGCATGACCGACCTGCTGGAGCTCCAGGTGCCGCAGTCGATCACGCTGGCGTCCGAGACCGTCACCAAGGACAACGTCGACACGTACATGCCGCTCGGCTTCGAGTCCTGAGCGACGGGGGCGCCGGCGCGCCCGCCCCATAGGCTTCGTGGTGGCCGCACATCCCGTCAACGTTCACCGGGGAGTCATGGTGTCCGCCCGGCTCGTCGTCCTCGTCTCCGG
>NZ_JBFARO010000219.1:0-7228 GCF_040677125.1 Actinomadura sp. NPDC049382 | reverse complement strand
AGCACGCAAGTGCAGAACTTCAAATCGAAATGCCCGAAATGAACCTTTCGAGAAAACAGGCGAGAGTCGATCAAGGAAGCCCAAAAGAATCATGGAGGAATTTCGACTCGAAAGGACGAAGCAGCGTCCGGCCGGATATCATAAGGCTATGAGTTCAATCGCGGTCGACCTCGACGCCGCGTCCACCATGGAATTGGTGAACGCGGCATCAGCGATCGCCGCCGAACTCGCCTCCCGCCCCGCCCCCGATTCGGCGGCGGCGTGCATGGAACTCACCGAAACCCTCGCCACCGCCACCGACCTAAATGAAGCCGCCCTCGCCAGGTTTATCGGCGTGGTGGACGGCGCGCGGGAGGTGCAGCGGTGGGGATTCCCCTCCACTCGATCCTGGCTGCGGTCCCGCCTGGGCATGCGCGAGTCCCGCGCCAAAGAACGGCTCACCCTGGCCCGCCAGCGCCACCGCCTGCCCGAGATGACCGAGCGGTGGACCGCCGGTGACCTGTCGGCCGGATACGCCGCCACCATCGCGGAAGCAGTCACTCGACTCGATGACGATGACTGCAGCAAAGCTGAAGACATCTTGTTGGGCATGGTCGAGCAGGGCTTCTCGGCAGGGAAGGTCGCCAGCTTCGGCAAGCGGATCCGAGATGTCATCGCCGAACGCGACGGCACCGAGCAGGCCCCCGAGGACGTGGCGCGCGGCTACGAGCGATCCTGGATCGACTCGACACGGTCCCTCGACGGTGGCCGCTACATCAAGGGCTGGCTGAACGCCGAAGACGCCGCCATCTGGGACGGCACTCTCGCCCCGCTGGCCAAGCCCGCCGGAACCGACGACCACCGCGACCTGTCGGAGCGGACGGCCGCTGCGCTGACCACGGTGCTGTCGGGCGGGCACAAGGCCACCCGCGTCACCGTGATCTGCGACCTGGACACCCTCACCGGCGGCACCACCCCGGCACGTCTCACCGACGGGACCCCCATCCCCGCCGCCCAAGCCCGCCGCATCGCGCTCAGCGCAGGGGTGTCTCCGCTCCTGCTCGGCGGCGGCAACACCCCGCTCTACCTGGGCCACCGGGTCCGGTTCGCTACCGCGCCACAGCGTCAGGTCCTGGAGACCCTGTACTCCACCTGCGCCGTCCAGGGCTGCGAAGTGCCCGGGACACTGTGCGAGGTCGACCACGTCCACGGCTGGGCCCTCGGCCACAGCCCCACCGACATCGACCAACTCGCCCTCACCTGCGGATGGCACAACCGCTACAAACACACCAACCCACACCGCATCCACATCACCAAGAACCCGGACGGCCGCTACACCTACCGCCTCCACCCACCCGAAACCAGAACCCTCCCCGAACCCGGCCGCCCACCACCCTGGCCACAAGCCGCATGATCGACAGGACCCACACCCGGCCGTCCCACCAACACAGACCCGGGATCGCCCACCCCAGCCTGATCGCCTACCGCCCTGGCCTTAGGCCGCATGACCACACCCCACCCCAGACCCCCCGTCTCGTCGGCGCGGGTCTGGGGCCGTGGGCTAATCCTGACCACCTACCGCGCAGGCACAAGGCCGCGTGACCACAGGCGCGCGTTCGCACCCGACCGCTCCACCCCACGCGAACCCGACGGCACGTCGGCCCCGACCGCCTGCAGTGCTGGTCTTGGGCCGCATGGTGGGCAGGCCCACGCTCTGAGCCCGGCCGCCACACCAGCAAGGGCCGAGGCCATCCGCCGTGCTGGGCCAACACCGTGTGATCGGCGGCGCGCCCGGCCCGTCCACCAACACGGACCGGGGGCCGTCTGCCGTGCTGGGCCAACGTCGTCTCTGTTGCAGGCTGCTGCACCTACATGTGGGCCCAAGGGCGCATTCGCCGTGATCGCCCGCAGCGCTGGTCTTGGGCCGCATGGTGGACAGGTCCACGCTCTGAGCCCGGCTGTCGCACCAGCACGAGCCGAGGGCTGTCCGCCGCGCTAGGTGTACTTGGCCATGATCTTGGTGATACCTGACCGGTAGGTGTTTGATCAGCAAGAAGACCTCCGGGCGTGGTGGAGTTTGCAGGCTTCACCAGCACCCGGTGGTCTCAGTGAGCCGTGCTAACGCCCGTCTGACGTTTCACGGCAGATGTCTGCTGGTTCGCCGTGTCGTGTTCGATGGCCGCCCGGTCGCGCACGTCGCGGTCGGGCTGGGGGTGTCGCGGTAGTGCGCGTACCGGTGGGTGGGCCGATACCGGCGTCAGGGATGGGACGGGCCGGCCGACCGGCGCAGCGGCCCCCGCACGTCCCCGTCCAAGACTGCGGCCCGGACCGAGGAGAGGGTGCTGGCGGCCCGCCTCGAACTGCGGCCCGGCCCCGACCACATCGCGGCGGCCACCGGGGTCCCGGCCCGCACAGTGACCCGGATCCTGCGCCGTCACCGCGTCCCGGTGCCGGCCGCCCGCGCCCCGGTCACCGGGCACCAGAACCGCGCGACCCGCCACAGTGGCCGCCGCTACGAACACTCCGAGCCGGGCGCGATGATCCACCTCGACGTCGAGCAGCTCGGCCGGATCCCCGACGGCGGCGCCCGGCGGGCGCACGGCCGCAGTGAGGCCGTCCGCGGCCGCGGTATCGGGTACGACTACGTCCACACCGCCATCGACGACCACACCCACCCGGCCGACGCCGGGGTGCTGCCTGATGACAAGGGCACCACCTGCGCGGCGTTCCCGACCCGGGCGGCGGCGTTCTTCACCGCCCACGGCATCACCCGCATCCACCGGGTGCCGACCGACAACCCCGCAACCACCGCCACCCGGCCGCCTTCCAACAGGCCTGCACCGAACTGGGCGCCCGGCAGAAGTTCACCCGGCCCCGCTATCCAAACCCCGCTGTCCGTGGACCCCACGGAAAAGCCGAACGCCTCAACCGCACCCCGGCCACCGAATGGCCCTCCCAGCGCCCCCACACCAACAACGACCAGCCCAGCCGCGCCCTGACCACCTGGCTCGAGCACTACAACACCCAACACCCCCACACCGTCCCGGGCGGCAAGCCACCCATCACCCGACTGCAACCAAGATCATGACCGAGTACACCCAGGGCAGAACTGTATGGTCAGCGGCGTGCCCGGCGCGTTCCACTAAGAAGGGCTGGTTGGTCCCCCTGGGACGCCCCCGCAGCCGCCAGCGGAGCCCGCGCGCCCGCTGGTATGGCTGCTGTCGCGCTCCGCCGATCTCGTCGTGCGGCTACCGGGCGGCGACCCGCGCGCGCTGCGCGAGGAGATCACCGCCGAGCGGATGAGGCTGGCCGGCTGCCGCGCGCCGGTTCAAGGTTGCGTGGCTGCAGGGCCGCCTCTCCAGTTGACTGTGCGCCAGCACGTGGGCTCGAAGGCACACTCGGCGAGATCGCGCGCAATGCTGGTCTCGGGCCGCATGGTGCGCGGGAACAGGCTTTGGGCTCGGCCGCCCTGGGCCGACGTCGGGTGATCGGCGGCGGCGTGCCCGGCTCGTCCCGTCAACATGGGCCGGGGCCGTCTGCCGCGCTGAGCCAGCGTCGTGTGGTCGGTGGTGTGGCTGGCGCGTTCCGCTCAGACGGGCTGGGGGCCGTACAGACGGGCTGGCTGGTTGCCGCGTGCAGGGTCAAGGTTGTGTGGCTTGCAGGCCCTGTCTCTGTTGCCGGGTGCTGCGCCTGCATGTGGGGTCGGAGGCAGGGGCGCCGCGATCGGCCGCAGGGCAGGGCCACGGCATGGGCTCGGCCGTCCTCGGCGTCGTTGTGGAGGGTCTTGGGCTGGGGGAGGGTAGGCGGCGTGATGGTGTGGTTTGTGGGCTCAGGTGTTTGTGCGTGCGGGGTTTGGTGTTGGGCGGGGGTGCTTGGGCGGGGAGCCGATGGCGATTGAGAGGACGAGGGTCAGGGCGGCGGCTGCTGTTATCTGGAGTTCGCCGACTGTGGACATGTCCTTCTTGGGGCCGCTGATCGGGGGGAAGCGTCCCTGCGGGTCGAGGACGACCGGGATGGTGTCGCCGACCGTGTGGGCTTCGCAGTTTGTGGCCAGTTCGCGGGTGAGTGGGGTGCCGTCGGGGTGGCGGAGTGTGCAGTGGTGTTGCGGTTTGCCCTTCGTGCCGCCGGTTGTCCAGGTCTTGGCCACGATCACGTCGGCGTCGGTGCCTATCAGGGTCATCGTGACGTCTCGGGCGGCGATGACGCCTACGGCGTTGAGGGTGAGGAGGGCCAGGTAGCCGAGGGAGAGGGGCACGATCTTGAAGCGGAGTGGGCGCCGTGTGTCGTACAGCAGGCCGAGGGCCACGGCCGTGCAGATGCAGCCGATGATGGCGGCCAGTGCGGCGGACGCCATGCCCCAGCGCAGGTAAGCGGCCGAGGCCAGGGTCAGGAAGACGAGGGCTATGCCCAGCGTGCGGGCCCCGCGCCAGAGGGCGGAAACGGCGGCGGGCAATGCGTCCTCCAGGGTGCGGTGTGCTGATCGCACCGTAGCGGGCGCAAATCATCCGGAGGCGTCGGTATCGGTCGCTAGGGTGTGATCGCTCGGAAAGTGATCGGGGAGGCGGACGGTGGCGGAGCAGGCGTTTCAGGTCGATCTGCGTGGCGTGGTGGATCTGCTGAGCCGCCATCTCTACGCGAGTCCGCGCGTTTACCTGCGGGAACTGCTGCAGAACGCGGTGGACGCGATCACCGCGCGGGGGGACGGCGGGCGCGTCGAGATCGAGACCGGGGGCGGGACGCTCAAGGTCCATGATGACGGGGTCGGGCTGACGGAGGACGAGGTCCACACGCTGCTCGCGACGATCGGGCGGTCGTCCAAGCGGGACGAGCTCGGGTTCGCGCGGCATGACTTCCTGGGGCAGTTCGGCATCGGGCTGTTGTCCGCGTTTCTCGTCGCGGACGAGATCGAGGTCGTGACGCGGTCCGCGAAGGGCGGGGACGCGGTCCGGTGGACGGGGCGGTCCGAGGGGAGCTACCGGGTCGAGGCCGGGGAGCGGGACGCGCCGGGGACGACCGTCACGCTGCGGGCGCGGCCGGGGGCGGGGGAACTGCTCAGTCCGGAGGTCGTGACCGAGCTGGCGCGCACCTACGGGTCTCTGCTGCCCGTTGACCTGGTCGTGGACGGTGTCGAGGTCACCGGGGAGCCGCCGTGGCGGGCCTCCTACCGGGATCCGGCCGGGCGGCGGCGGGCGCTGGAGGCGTACTGCGAGGAGCTCTACGGGTTCACGCCGTTCGATGTCGTGGATCTGGACGTGCCTGAGGCGGGCTTGACCGGGGTCGCGTTCATCTTGCCCGCGCCGGTGTCGCCTACTGCGCGGGCCTCGCATCGGGTCTATCTGAAGCGCATGCTGCTTGCCGAGAACGTCGAGGGGCTGCTGCCTGAGTGGGCGTTCTTCGCGCGGTGTGTCGTGGACGCGGGGGAGCTGCGGCCCACCGCCAGTCGTGAAGCTCTGTATGAGGACGAGCTTCTGGAGTCGACGCGCCTTGGGCTCGGGGACGTGCTTCGGCAGTGGCTGGTGAAGCTGTCCGAGACCGATCCGGCGCGGCTGCGCGCGTTCCTGCGGCTGCATCAGCTCGGTGTGAAGGCGATGGCGCTGCACGACGATGACATGCTGCGGATCGTCGACCGGTGGCTGGACTACGAGACCTCCGCCGGGCCGATGACGCTGCACGAGTTCCGGCGGCGGCATCCGGACGGGCGGTTCACCGCGAGCGTGGACGAGTTCCGGCGGCTGTCGGCGGTCGCGGGCGCGCAGGGCATCGGGCTCATCAACGGCGGCTACGTGCACGATACGGAGATCATCGAGCGGCTGCCCGATCTCGATCCCGACATCCGGCTGGCCCGCCTGGACGCGGCGGAGCTGACCACGACGTTCGGTGTGCTCGATCCGGCCGCCGAGCTGGCGCTGCGGCCGTTCCTCGCGGCGGCGCAGCGGGCCGTCGAGCGGCTCGGGTGCGAGGTGGTGGTCCGCGACTTCGACCCGGCGTCGCTGCCCGCGCTGTACCTGACCAGCCGGGACGCGCAGTTCCGCGAGGAGTTGACGCGGGCGAGGGAGGAGGCCGGCGAGCTGTGGGCGGACGTCCTCGGCGCCGTCAACGCGTCCGCCGGCGTCGAGCGTCCGCAACTGGTGCTGAACTACCGCAACCCGCTGGCGCGGCGGGTCACTTCGCTGGGCGACGGCGGGCCGGTCGAGCTGGCCGTCCAGGCCCTGTACGGGCAGGCGCTGCTGCTCGGCCACCATCCGCTGCGGCCCGCCGACACGGCGGTGCTGAACCGTTCCTTCATCGGCCTGCTGGAGTGGGCCGTCCACTCCCCGGAGGCCCCCGAATGACAGATGACGTCTACGCGCTGATGGCGCGGTCGCAGGAATTGCCCTACGGGGAGGCCCGCACCGTGCTGGTCGAGGACGCGCTGCGCCGTGCCGAGGCGGCCGGTGACGACGTGCTGGCCTTCCATGTGAGGGTTCGGCTGACCGACGCCTACCGGTACGGGGGCGAGCCTGCGAAGGCGTTCGCGACCTTCAGCCGGACGCTGGCCGAACACGACCGCGACCCGGGCCGGTTCGACGACACCCACGGGCTGCTCTGGCAGATCAAAGCGATCGTCAGCTCGCTCACGCTCTTCCCTGAGATCCCGCTGGACCGCACCTATGCCGTGCTGGACGACATGGAGCGTCGCTACAAGGCGGGTGGGCACAGCCTCCAGGCGGTGTATCACTACCGCAACGTGGTGGCCCGGCACGTCGGTGACGGGACGGCCGACGAGTGGTACGTGAAGTGGCGTGCCGCCGAGCGTGACGAGCTGTCGGACTGCGAGGGCTGCGACCCCACCGGCATGGCCCGGCACCTGATCGAGGCGGGGCGGCACGAGGAGGCGTTCGAGGTCGCCGCGCCGGTGCTGAGCGCGCAGCTGAACTGCAACGAGCAGCCGCAGTCGATCCAGACCGCGCTGATGCCGGTCTACCTGCGGCTGGGCCGTCCGGAGCAGGCCGCCGACGCGCACCGCCGCGCCTACCGGGTGCACCGGGCGCGGCTCGCCGACCTCAGCGACATCGCCGAGCACCTGGAGTTCTGCGCGGTCACCGGCAACGAGGCGCGCGGCCTGGAGATCCTGCAGCGGCATCTCGGCTGGCTGGACCGGGCGCCGAGCGCGCACGCCGCCATGGAGTTCTCCGCCGCCGCGGCCCTGCTGCTCGGGCGGCTGGCCGCCGCCGGGCACGGCGCGGCGACGGTCCGGCGGCCGGCCGCC
>NZ_JBFARO010000218.1:0-7622 GCF_040677125.1 Actinomadura sp. NPDC049382 | reverse complement strand
TTGGCCCCCGCGTTCGACTCCCCGCCACCCCAAGTCCCCCCCCCCCCCTATCTCTCCACCCCCGCCCCGCGCCGCCGGCCCTGCCCCGGCCGCGGGGCGGGACGGCTCAGCCTGAGAGTGCGGTGGAGAGGGCTTCCACGTAGCGGAGGGCGGTCAGCCGGGCGAGGGCGGGGTGCGCGCCCAGGGGAGCGGAGTGGGCGGCGCCCACGCTCGCGGCGGCGGGGGCGGCGAGGGCCGCCTCCGGCTCGGTGCCGATCAGGTGCGGGGCGAGGGCGATCGACGTGGCGCCCGCCATGCGCAGCTGGTCGGCCGCGGCCTTGACCGACGCCTCGTCGTTCAGGGAGGCGGTGAAGACCGGCGCGGCCAGCCGGGAGGCGAGCAGCACGCTCGTGACCTCGGCCTGCCGGACGGCGGTCGCGTCGCCCGGCGTCGCGACGATGACGCCGGACGCGGCGGTCACCATCGTCATCAGCCGGATGCGGTCGGCGCGGGCGAGGCCCGCGTCGGCGAGCCGGTCGTGCAGCGCCTCGGCGATGAGCGGGTGCGGGCCGAGCGGCTCGGCGGCGACGGCGCGCACCGGCGCGGCGGCGACGGCGGCGTGCACGGCGCGGTCGAGCGCCGGGTCGGGGCCGGTGGACAGCGGGACGACGACGGCCGCCAGCTCGTCCTGCTCCTGGCGCAGCCCGGCGAGGACGCCGTGCAGCGGGGCCTCGGCACCGTCCAGGTGCCCGACGTAGGCGGGCTGGCCGGTGTGCTCTATCTCGACGAGCCGGGCCAACTCGGCGCCGACCTCGGCGCCGGCCTGCCGGGCGTGCCCGGGCACGGCCAGGACCAGCGTGGGGGAACCGGGGGGCAGCAGGAAGGACTCGTCGCCGCGGTGCCGGCCGCCGCGGGGGGTGCGGCGCCGTCGCGACGGCAGTGCCTCGGATGCCTGGCTTTCGGGACTCACGGCGGGCATCGTAACGCCCTCCGGCCCCGGAGCCGTCCTCCCGTCCCGGCCTCCGTCGTTGCCTGTATGGATCGCGGATCTCCTTTCCGTGCCGGCGCGACGCGAACGGCGGTGGCGCGAGCGTGGCGGCGCGTGCGGTGATGAAGAAGCAGAGTATGGCGCAATGTCCGCGAGCAACAGGGGGAAATGAAGTAAATTGTCCGGATTTGCCGCTATCTCCTTGCGGAAGCCGCGACAAGATCACTCCGGCCGCGGGCATCGCCGCAGGTGACACGGAATGGTGCCAATGCGTCCGAAAGGCGCCAAAGGGGTTGCGGTCTCGTCGCGGGCCGCCTTTATGATCCAGGGACCCTCCACGACGGAACGGTCGAGGTCCCATGAAATCCCCCCGTACGCGCTCGATCCGCTCGAAGGTGACGGCGCTGCTGCTCGTGCCGCTGCTCTCGCTGGTGGCGCTGTGGGGGTACGCCGCGAGCGTCACCGGACGGGACGCGCTCGCCCAGCGCAAGTACCACACGCTCGACCGCGTGTTCGGCGCGAGCGGCCAGAGCCTCCTGGTGGAGTTGGGCAAGGAGCGCCAGTCCTCGGCCGTCTTCCTCAGCACCCCGCGCTCCACTCCCGGCGGCGTGCCCGTCACGCTCGTCGCCCAGCGCACGCGCGTCGACAAGGCCGTCGAGCACTTCCGGCGCGAAGCCACGTCGGACGCGGCGCGCGGCGCCACCACCGAGGAGATGAAAGGCCGCGTCACCGACGTCCTGCGGGCGCTCGGCGGGCTGGGCGGCCTGCGCTCCGCGGTCGACGGGCGGCTCGTCGACCGGCTGACCGCCGTCAACGGCTACAGCACGATGGTCGACGACCTGCACCGGCTGTACGACGGCCTGGTCGTCATCGACCACTCCGACCTCTACAACTGGATGCTGGCCACCCGGCACGCCGCCCGCGGCATGGAGCTGCTGCAGCGCGAGAACGCGCTGATCGCGTCCGCCCTCGTCACCCAGGGCCGGATGACCCCCGCCGAGCACCGGCTGTTCGTCGAGATGATCGGCGAGCAGCGCTGGCAGTGGATCAAGCAGCGCACGCTGCTCGACCCGGTCGTCTACCGCACCGGGACCGCGCCGGTCTTCGCGTCCCGCCGCTACCAGGACTTCAAGGCCATCGAGGACCGCATCGCCGCCGCCGACCCGCGCAAGCCGCTGCCGGTGGGGGAGGCGGAGTGGCGCCGGACCGCCGACCCGCTGGTGGCCGCGGTCAGCGCGATGGTGCTCGACACCTCCAAGGGCGCCGCCCAGCGGGCCGACCGGCTCGGCCGCGACGCCTACGTGCGGCTCGGCGCCGTCGGCGGCCTCGGCCTGCTGGCGATCGCCGCCTCGGTGCTGCTGTCGCTGCGGTTCGCGCGCGGGTTCGTCCGCGAGCTGGTCGGCCTGCACGGCTCCGCCGAGGAGCTGGCCGAGCGGCGGCTGCCCGGCGTCGTCGCGCGGCTCAGCCGCAACGAGAGCGTGGACGTCGCCGCCGAGGCGCCCGCCCTGCGCGCCGGCGGCACCACCGAGATCGCCCGGCTCGCCGACGCGTTCGCCAAGGTGCAGCGGACCGCCGTGGACGCCGCCGTCGGCCAGGCCGAGCTGCGCGCCGGCGTCAGCCGCATCTTCCTCAACATCGCCCGCCGCAACCAGTCGCTCCTGCACCGCCAGCTCACGATGCTGGACGGCCTGGAGAGCCGCGCCGAGGCCGACGACCTGGAAGACCTGTTCCGCATCGACCACCTCACCACCCGCATGCGGCGGCACGCGGAGAGCCTGATCATCCTGTCCGGCGCCACCCCCGGCCGCGGCTGGCGGCAGCCGGTGCGGTTCGCGGACGTGCTGCGCGCCGCCGTCTCGGAGATCGAGGACTACACCCGCGCCACCGTGCTCACCGACTCCGACGACGGGCTGGTCGGCGCCGCCGTCACCGACGTCGTCCACCTGCTCGCCGAGCTGATCGAGAACGCGGCGGCGTTCTCCCCGCCCACCACCGAGGTGCGGGTCAAGGCCGAGCGGGTCGGCACCGGCTTCGCCGTCGAGATCGAGGACCGCGGCCTCGGCGTCCGGCCCGAGCTGCTCGCCGAGGCCAACCGGCGGCTCGCCGAACCGCCCGAGTTCGACCTCGTCGACACCGACCAGCTGGGCCTGTTCGTCGTCGCGCGGCTCGCCGCCCGGCACGGCATCGCCGTGACGCTGCAGCGGTCCCCGTACGGCGGCGTGACGGCGATCGTGCTGCTGCCGCACGAGCTGGTCGTCCCGGCGGAGCAGCTGGAGGCGGGCCCGCCGGAGGCCGGCTCGCCGCTCGACACCGTCACCGACGGCGTCACCGACACCGACACCGACGGCGCGGCGGGCGCGGCCCTGGTGCCGGCGCCGCGGTCCGAGGCCGTCGTCCCGCTGCGGGAGCCGCCGGCGGCGGACGCCGCGCCCGTGGAGGCGCCGCCCGCGCTGCCCCGGCTCACCGGCCCGTGGGGCGACCCGGGCCGGCCGGTGCTCGCGGCCCCGCCGCGCCCCGCCCCGAACCCCTGGGCGGACGAGGCCGCCCCGGACGACGGCACGGCCGGCGGCACGCTCGACGGCACGGCCGGCGCCGCGGCCGGCGCCGCGGCTGGCAGCACGGCTGGTGGCGCGCAGACCGACGCGGACGCCGGCGACGACGACTGGCGGCCCGCGGGGACCCACGCGGGGCTGCCCCGCCGGGTCCGGCAGAAGAACCTGGCACCGCAGCTGCGCAAGCGCCCCGCGCCGCGGCCCGCGGTGCAGGCAGGGGCGGGCGCGTCCGGGGGCGTCGCACGCTCCCCGGAGGAGGCGCGCTCGCTGATGGCATCGATTCAGCAGGGTTGGCGGCGCGGCCGCGCGACGGATGTGGGGGATGAGGAAACCCGATGATGCACAACACCGCGACCGGTGAACTGAACTGGCTGCTCAACGACTTCGCCGAGCGGGTGACGACGGTGCGGCAGGCGGTGATCCTGTCCCGCGACGGGCTGGCCGTGGCCGCCTCGAACGAGCTGGCCCGCGAGGACGCCGAGCACCTGTCCGCGCTGGCGTCCGGGGTGCAGAGCCTCGCGCGGGGCGCGGGCCGGCACTTCGCGGGCGGCAACGTCCGGCAGACCATCATCGAGATGGACGCGCTGCTGCTGTTCGTGACCGCCGCGGGCGACGGCACCTGCCTCGCCGTGATCGCCGAGGCCGAGGCCGACGCCGGGCTCGTCGCCTACGAGATGGCGGTGCTGGTCAAGCGGGTCGGCCAGCACCTGCAGGCGGGCCCGCGGTTCGGCACGGACACGTCCGGCGCGGACTTCGGCGGCGCCGGGGGGCCCGCGCCACGGGCCTACTGAGGGGCTGCCGACCGATGGACCCGTCGGCAGAGCGGTGGCTGGACCGGGACGCCGGCCCGGTCGTGCGCCCGTACGCGCGGACCCGGGGCCGGACCCGCCCGGCCGGCCCCGGCTTCGAGCTGATCGCGGTGGTCGCCGCCACCGGCGTCCCGGCCGGGGACCGGCTGCGCTACAGCCCCGACCACGCGCGGGTGCTGCGCCGCTGCGCGGCGCCCGTCCCGGTCGTCGACCTCGCCAGCGACCTCGGGCTGCCGATCGGCGTCGTCCGGGTGCTGCTCGGCGACCTGCGGGAGGAGGGGCTCGTCGCGGTGGTCGCCGAGGCGCGGTCCCCCGCGGGCCGCCGCCCGCCGAGCGGGGTGCTGAGGGAGGTGCTCAATGGCCTCCGCGCACTCTGAGAGCGCGCCCGTCGAGGGGACGGTCCCGGCGGTCCGCCCGCCGATCACCACCAAGATCCTCATCGCCGGCGGGTTCGGCGCCGGCAAGACCACCATGGTCGGCTCGATCAGCGAGATCCGTCCGCTGCACACCGAGGAGCCGCTGACCGACCGCGGCGCCGGGGTGGACGACGTGTCCGGCGTCGGCGCCAAGGCGACCACGACCGTCGCCATGGACTTCGGCCGCATCACGCTCTCCGACCAGCTGCTGCTCTACCTGTTCGGCACGCCCGGACAGGAGCGGTTCTGGTTCATGTGGGACGAGCTGGCCGCCGGCGCGATCGGCGCCGTGGTGATCGCCGACACCCGCCGGCTGGCCGGCAGCTTCCCCGCCGTCGACTACTTCGAGCGGCGCGGCATCCCGTTCGTCGTCGCGGTGAACTGCTTCGGCGGCATCCGCACGCACCGCGCCGAGGACATCGCGATCGCGCTCGACCTCGACCCCGGCGTCCCGGTGCTGCTGTGCGACGTCCGCCGCCGCGAGTCGTCGAAGGAGGTGCTCGTCGCGCTGATGGAGCACGTGCTGACCTGGCCGGACTCCGAGGAGCCAGCGGAGGGTGATCGGTTGCCCGATCATCGTGAACCCGCGACGTAGTAGGCTCCCGCACACCCCCGTACTCCACGCATCGGGAGGTTTCCCCCGCATGTACCGCCCCGCCCCCCAATGCCAAGCCCCCCAAGCCCGGACGATCCAGTGCAGGAGGACGAGCCAGTGAGCAGGGTCCGCCAGCGGTGAAGGCCCGCGGTTTCTCCTCCATCCGGGCGAGGATCATCCTGCTGGTCCTCGTGCCGCTGCTGGCGCTCGCCTCGCTGTGGGGCTTCCTCACCGGCATCACCTACGGCGACGCGCACCAGCTCCTGCAGAGCCGGGAGTTCCAGCAGAAGACGGTGCTGCCCACGCAGCGGCTCATCAACGCGCTGCAGAAGGAGCGCCGGCTGTCGATGACCGAGCTGGGCGGCGCGCGCGTGGAGCCGGGCGCGATGCAGACCCAGCGCAAGTCGACCGACGAGGCGGGCGACGACTTCCGCGTCGGCGCACGCGACGGCGGGCTGCGGGGCGCGATCCAGCCCGAGGTCGTCCGGCGCATGGACGAGCTCGCCGCCAAGCTCGCCGCGCTGCCGTCGCTGCGCCGCGGCGTGGACGAGCGCACCGGCGGCCGCGCGCACGTCCTGCGCGAGTACAGCGAGCTCATCGACGCCTGCTACGCCATCTACAGCTCGACCACGCCGGGGGACGGGTCCATCACCGCGAGCGTCCGCACGCTGACCTCGTTCGGCATGGCCCGCGAGTTCATGTCCCGCGAGGACGCCCTGCTGACGGGGGCGCTCGCCGCGGGCCGCGTCACGGCCGCCGAGCGCACCCAGTTCGCCAAGCTCGTCGGGGCGCACCACACGATGCACGAGGTCAACGCCCGCGACCTGCCCGCCGCCGGCCGGGCCCGCTACGAGAAGCTGATGGCGTCCCCGGCCTTCATGCAGATGATGAAGCTGGAGGACCAGGTCATCGCGGGCGCCGAGCCGCCGCAGGCCGCCGCGCGCCGGACCCGCACGTCCACCGCCCGGGGGACCGGGGCCCAGGGCACGCCCGCCCGCGGCACCGCCGGGACGTCCGCGACGCAGGCGCACGGGCGGCAGCAGCCGGCCCGGACCGCGCGGGGCGTCACCGTCATCGAGCCGTCCGTGTGGCGGTCGGTGGCCGACACCGCCGACGGCGAGCTGTTCCGGCTGGAGAACCAGATCCTGGACGAGGTCGTCGCCCGCGGCCGGCACATCGCGATCGGCGCGTTCACCCGGCTCGGCCTCGCCGGCGGCCTCGGCCTCGCCGCGATCGTGGTGTCGCTGGTCATCGCGATCCGCGTGTCCCGGCGGCTGGTGCGCGAGTGCCGCACGCTCGCCGGCGGCGTCGTGAACTTCACCACCGAGCGGCTGCCCAAGCTCGCCGCGCAGATCATCGCCGGGCGTCCCGCCGAACCGGAGCCCGAACCGGACATCGACTACCGGATCACCGAGATCCGGCAGATCGCCGAGTCGTTCGACCGCGCCCGCGCGGCCGTGCTGGAGGCCGCCGAGGGCGAGGTCGCGGCGCGGCGCGGCATCAGCGAGGTGTTCGTCAACCTCGCGCGCCGCAACCAGGCGCTGCTGCACCGCCAGCTCAGCCTGCTCGACAGCATGGAGCGGCGCACCGAGGACCCGTCGGAGCTGTCGGACCTGTTCCGCCTCGACCACCTCGCGACCCGCATGCGGCGGCACGCCGAGGGCCTGGTCATCCTGGCCGGCAAGTCCGCCGGGCGCGGCTGGCGCCGGCCCGTCCCGCTGGTGGACGTGGTGCGCGGCGCGGTCGCCGAGGTCGAGGACTACCCGCGCGTCCGGGTGCAGCCGCTGCCGCGCATCGCGCTGCTCGGCTCCGCCGTCGCCGACGTCATCCACCTGCTCGCCGAGGTGGTGGAGAACGCCACCACGTTCTCGCCGCCGCAGTCGCCGGTGCGGGTCAGCGGGCAGCCGGTGCCGAGCGGGTTCGCGATCGAGATCGAGGACCGCGGGCTCGGCATGACCGAGGAGGCGCTGCGCGCCGCCAACGAGCGGCTCGCGAACCCGCCGGAGTTCGACCCGTCCGACAGCGCGCAGCTCGGCCTGTTCGTCGTGGCGCGGCTGGCGCAGCGGCACGACATCACGGTCACGCTCCGCCCGTCCCCGTACGGCGGGACGACCGCGATCGCGCTGATCCCCGGCTCCCTCATCGTCGAGCACGCCGACGCGGAGCCGCCCGCGCGCCGCCCCACCGGGCCGATGCGGGCGCTGCCGGACCGGCCGGCCGCGCTGTCGGCGTCGGCGCGCCCGGCGGTCGAGGCCGGCGGCGTCGTGCGGCTGGTCGCCGAGC
>NZ_JBFARO010000217.1:0-8260 GCF_040677125.1 Actinomadura sp. NPDC049382 | reverse complement strand
AGACCCTCGACGACGTCGGCCGCGGCCTCGACCGCTTCCTCGAGCGGGTGACGACGGCCGCCGCGACGATCGCCCCCGCGGCCACCGCCCCGGCCAGGCTCAGCCCCCACGCGGGGCGCACCCGCCGCCGCTCCGGCGCGACCCGCGCGTCGGCCGCGGCCGCGCCGGGGTCCGCCGCCATGGCGCGGGTCAGCTCCGCGCGCCGGACGTCGTCGCCGACCGGCAGGTCCGGGTCCAGCTCGGCGGGCCTGGCCTGCCGCAGGGTGTGAAGAACGTCCCTCATGTCATCTCCTCGCTGATGATCCCCACCTGCGGCCGCGTGCCGCCCCGTGCCGGGCTGCCCCCGGCCGTGTCCTGCTCCGCCGCGCGGAGCAGCCGGCGCCGCGCCCGGTGCAGCCGCACCCGCAGCGCGGCGGGCGAGCAGCGGACGACCTTGGCCGCCTCGCGCGGTGTCAGCCCCTGCCAGGCGACGAGGATCAGGACCTCGCGGTCTGCCTCCGGCAGCGCCGCCATCGCGCGCAGCACGGCGAGCCGCTCGGCGACGTCCTCGGCGATGTCGCCCGCCGGGCGGGCCGCCCACCGGCCGAGCTCCGCCGTGAACGTCTCGCGCCGCACCTGCGCCCGGTGGCCGTCGCGGAGCACGTTCCGCGCGACGCCGAGCAGCCACGGCAGCGCCGGGTCGGGGACGTCGGCGAGCCGCCGCCACGCGACCGCGAACGTCTCGCTCACCACCTCGTCCGCCGCCTGCCGCCCGGCGCGCGCGGCGGCGTACGCCCACACGTTCTGCCGGCACGCGTCGTAGATCGCGGTGAAGCGCCGCTCATCGGGGGTCATGCCGGTCACCGCCCGTCCCTCCGCCGCTGTCTTCTGGCACCGCTGCTCCGTCCGTCCAGGTGTTCATGTCACGAGGTAGTGGCCGGACGGACCGCCTTGTTACAGCGGATCGGGGAAGGTCAGAGCGAATCGAGGAAACGGGCGATCAGCGGAGCGATCTCGGCGAGCCGATCCTCCAGCGCGAAGTGGCCGGTGTCGAACACGTGCAGGTCGGCGTCCGGCAGGTCGCGCAGGTAGGCGCGAGCTCCGGGCTCGGGGAAGAACATGTCGTCGCGCCCCCACACGATGAGGGCGGGCGGGGTGTGCTCGCGCAGCCACGCCTGCCAGGCCGGGTACCGCTCGACGTTCGAGCGGTAGTCGAAGGCGAGGTCGATCTGCGGCCTGGTCCGTCCTGGCAGGTCGAGGAAGTGCTGGTCGAGGGTCCAGCCGTCGGGGGCGATGAGCTCGGGGTCGGTCGTCCCGCCCTCGTACTGGCCGCGCGTGGCGGGCGGCGTCAGCAGGTCGCGGACGGCCTTCTCCGCACCCTCCGTCTCGGGACGCAGCGCGATGAAGTCCCGCGCGCCCGGCGAGAGGCCCTCCTCGTAGGCGTTGCCGTTCTGGACGACGAGGCCCGCGATCCACTCCGGGTGCCGCAGCGCGAGCCGGAAGCCGACGGGCGCGCCGAAGTCGAACATGTACAGGGCGAAGCGGCGCAGGCCGAGGCGCTCGACGAAGCCCTCCATCACGTCGGCGAGGCCGTCGAAGGTGTAGGCGAACGTCCCGCCGGCGGACGCGGGCGCGGGGACGTCGCTGTGCCCGAACCCCGGATAGTCCGGGGCGATCAGCCGGTAGCGGGTGCCGAGCACGTCGATCAGCCGCCGGAACTGGTGCGACGCGGACGGGAAGCCGTGCAGCAGGAGCAGGACGGGCGCGTCGGAGTCGGCGGGCAGCGACTCGCGGTAGAAGACGCGGATCCCGTCCACGTCGAGGTGGCGGTGCACGGTGTGGGCGAGGGTGGGGATGGTCATTTCACATGCCTCCTAGAGCTGAAGATGCATTAGATGTAGCCGAGTGCGATCTAATGTGTCAACAGCCGGATGTAGCATTAACCGCATGAGTGACACCGTCCCGCTGACCGGAGAGCCCCTCGCGCTGGACCTGCTCAACACCCGTCCGGCCACCGGCGACCTGATCGCCACCGCCGACGGCCTGGCCGCCTGGCTGGCCCTCGAAGACGGCCGGGTGCCGGAGCCCGCGGAGGCGCTCACCTCGGCGGACCTGGCGGCCGTCCACGCCGTCCGGGAGCACGCGGCCGCCGCCATCGAGCCCGCCCGGCGCGGCGAGCGGCCGCCCGGCGCCGCGCTCGACGGCCTCGCCGAAGCCCAGCGCCGCGCCCCGGCGATCAAGCGCCCGGCCTGGGACGGGACGGCCGTCACCGTGGTCCCGGAGCGCCCCGGACGCTACGGCGCGCGGCTCGCCGCGCACTTGGCCGAGGCTGCGGCGGTCCTGCTCGCCGACCCGGCGATCGGGCGCGTCCGCCAGTGCGAGGCGGCGGGCTGCACCCTGCTCTTCCTGCCCGCGCATCCGCGCCGCCGCTGGTGCTCGGCGGCCCGCTGTGGAAACCGCGAGCGTGTCGCGCGCTACTACGCACGACGCAAGTAGGTTGTGGCTGGTGCATACCGGTCACCCGGGTGCCCTTAATATTTGCTCGACGACAACCAAACCCCCCGCCCTGGTCCATCCGGTTGCGCCTCGACCGAAGGAGCTGAGACATGGCCGCGATGCACAGTCGCGGTGCGGAGCGACTCCTCGGCGTGGCCGGCTCCCCGCACCTCCTCCTCGTCGAGGACGACCCCGGCGACGCGTTCCTGTTCGAGGAGCTGCTCACCGAGGCGCAGCCCGGTGTCCGGATCACCGTCGCGACCACGCTGCGGGAGGCGCTCGACGCGCTCCGGCCCGAGATCCAGTGCGTCATCGTCGACCTGTCGCTGCCCGACGCGCGCGGCCTCGACGCCCTCCACCAGGTGCGCACCCACGCGCCCGCCACCGCCGTGCTCGTGCTGACCGGCCTCGCCGACGCCCACGTCGGCGTCGAGGCCGTCGCCGCCGGCGCCCAGGACTACCTCGTCA
This sequence comes from Actinomadura sp. NPDC049382, assembly GCF_040677125.1. Taxonomy (NCBI): domain Bacteria; kingdom Bacillati; phylum Actinomycetota; class Actinomycetes; order Streptosporangiales; family Thermomonosporaceae; genus Actinomadura; species Actinomadura sp. NPDC049382. Next base: position 5,317 of record NZ_JBFARO010000217.1, on the reverse strand, counting down.
AGCAGGACGTGGACGGCGCGCTGCTCACCCGCGCCATCAGCTACGCGATCGAGCGCAAGCGCGCCGACGAGTCCGAGCGGCAGCTCGTCGAGGCGCGCGCGCTGAGCCGGGAGAACGCGCGGCTGGAGCGGGGCCTGCTGCCCGTCCCGATCCTCACCGACGGAACGCTGCGCCACCACACCCGCTACCGTCCCGGACGCGACCGCGCCCTGCTCGGCGGCGACTTCTACGACACCGTGCAGACCGACGACGGCGCCGTCCACGTGGTCATCGGCGACGTCAGCGGGCACGGTGCGGACGAGGCGTCCCTCGGGGTGCGGCTCCGCATGGCGTGGCGGACGCTCGTCCTCGCCGGGCACACCGGCGCGCGGCTGCTGGACACGCTCGACGCCGTCCTGCAGCACGAGCGATGGGGGGAGGAGATCTTCACCACCGTGTGCATGCTGACGATCGCGCCGGACCGGCGCAGCGCCCGGATGCACCGGGCCGGGCACCCGCGCCCGCTGTTCTTCGGGCCGGGCGGCGTCGAGGTCGTCCCGGACGAGCCCCGCGGCCCCGCCCTCGGGCTGATCCCCGGCGTCGACTGGCCCGCCCTCGACCTGGACCTCGGCGAGTCGTGGGGGATGCTGCTCTACACCGACGGCCTGATCGAGGGGCGGGTCGGCGACGGCGAGTACCTCGACCTGTCCGGGCTGGTGGAGCTGGCGAAGACCGCGCACGACGCGGGCCGGCGGGGCGAGGTGCTCATCGACGACCTCATCGCGGAGGCCGAGCGGTTGAACGGCGGTGTCCTGTCCGACGACCTGGCCGTGCTGCTGCTGAGCCGGGGAGACGGCTGATGTCGGACGAGAAGCCCTCCACCGAGCCCGCCGCACAGGAGGCCGTCGAGCAGCCCTCCGGCTTCCCCCAAGAGCTGAGGATGAGCGGCCCGGCGGTCGTGATGCCCGCGGGCACTTTGCCCGAGGGGCACGGGATGGGCCGGCTCCGGCTCGTCCGGATCTACCAGATCGGCGCGTTCGTCCTCGCGGTGCTCCTGCTGGCCGCGTTCACGCAGGCCGGGGCGGCCCTGTTCGGGAGCCGCGAGGCGCGGGACGTCCTCATCAACCAGGTCGACCCGGCGACGCTGGAGCAGTTCCGCCTCACCACCGCCGTCACGGGCCAGGACATGGCGATCCGCGACTACGCGCAGGACGGCGGCGCCGAGGAGGTGGCCCGGTACCGCGACGCCGTGCGGCTGGAGGAGCAGGCCGCGGCGCGGATGCGCCGGCTGCTGGCCGGGGTGCCGGACAGCGGGGACGTCGTCCGCCTCCTGGACAAGGCCACCGCCGACTCCGCGGCGTGGCGCGCCGCCTTCGCGGACCGGATCGCCGCCGGGCCCGGCGGCCAGGGCATCGACCCGGACGCGAGCCGCGAGGCGCGCCGGCTGCTCAACCAGGCGCGCGGCGACATGACCCCGCTGCAGATCGGCCTCACCGAGCTGCACGACCGCGCCGCCGAGAAGGTCCGGTCCCGCGCGAGCGCGGCCCAGTGGTCGACGGTCGCCGCGCTCGTCATGGTCGTCGTGGCGGCGCTGGCGCTCGCCGTGCTGCTGCGCCGCACCGTGCTGATCCCGGTGTCCGGCCTGACCGGACGCGTCCGCGCCGTGGCCCAGGGCGACTTCGAGCACCCGCTGGACGTGCCGGGCCCGGCCGAGATCAACGAGCTGGCCGCGATCATCGACGCGATGCGCGACCGGATCATCCGGCAGTGGCGGATCAGCGAGGAGAAGACCCGGCTGCTCGACGAGCAGACCGCGGAGCTGCGCCGCTCCAACTCCGAGCTGGAGCAGTTCGCCTACGTCGCGAGCCACGACCTGCAGGAGCCGCTGCGCAAGGTCGCGAGCTTCTGCCAGATGATCGAGCGCCGGTACGGGGACCAGCTGGACGACCGCGGCCGGCAGTACATCGAGTTCGCGGTGGACGGCGCCAAGCGCATGCAGGCGCTCATCAACGACCTGCTGAGCTTCTCCCGCGTCGGCCGGATGGCGCGCCCCGAGGAGTCGGTCGACCTCGGCGCGGTCGCCCGGCAGGCCCTGGACAACCTGGCGACGCTCCGCGAGGAGACCGGCGCCGAGGTGGACGTCGCGGAGCTGCCGCACGTGTCCGGCGACCGCACCCAGCTGACCCAGCTGTTCCAGAACCTTCTCGGCAACGCCATCAAGTTCCGGCGCGAGGGCGTGCCGCCGCGGGTGGTCATCGACGCCCGCCGCACCGGCGACGAGTGGGAGTTCCGCTGCGCCGACAACGGCATCGGCGTGGAGCCCCGGTACGCCGACCGGATCTTCCTGATCTTCCAGCGGCTGCATCCGCGGGACGAGTACACCGGCACGGGCATCGGCCTGGCGCTCTGCAAGAAGATCGTCGAGTACCACGGCGGGCGCATCTGGCTCGACGGCGCGGACCGCGGCGGCGAGCCCGGCACCACCTTCCGCTGGACCCTGCCGGCCCACGCGCACCTCACCAACGGAGACGACATCAACGGCGACGACACAAACGGAGACGACGCATGAACGAAGGTCCGCGTCCCATTGAGGTTCTGCTCGTCGAGGACGACCCCGGTGACGTCCTGCTGACCGTCGAGGCGTTCGAGCACAACAAGGTGAACAACACCCTCAGCGTCGTCAACGACGGCGAGCAGGCGATGGCGTTCCTGCGCCGGGAGGGCGAGTACGCGGACGCGCCCCGTCCCGACCTCGTGCTGCTGGACCTGAACCTGCCGCGCAAGGACGGCCGCGAGGTGCTCGGCGAGATCAAGGCCGACGAGGACCTGCGGAGCATCCCGGTCGTCGTGCTCACCACGTCGGAGGCCGACGAGGACATCCTGCGCAGCTACCACCTGCACGCGAACGCCTACGTCACCAAGCCGGTCGACTTCGACCAGTTCATCTCCGTCGTCCGCCGGATCGACGACTTCTTCGTCACGGTGGTGAAGCTGCCGCGCTGACCCGCGGTGCGCCGACGAGGCCCGGCGCGGCGCCTGGAGGGGCCCGGGTGCCGTGCCGGGCACCGTTATGTAACAGTGGGAGGCATGGTCGGAACGCCGGGTGAGGGAGCCGCGGAGTCCACTGCGGCGGCCCTGGACGACGTGGCCGCCACTCTCATGAACGTCTGGTCCCGGCCCCACAACGCCCCCGACGTGCCCGTTCCGTCCACGCAGCTGCGCGCGCTGCTCGTGCTGGAGCGCGGCCCGGTCAACATCAGCAGCCTGGCGGGCGAGCTGGGCGCGCTGGTGTCCTCGGCGAGCCGGCTGTGCGACCGGCTGGAGGCGTCCGGTCTGCTGGCCCGCGACTCCGGCCGCGACCGCCGGGAGGTGACCGTGCGGCTGAGCGCGGACGGGCGGGCGCTGGTCGGCCGGCTCCGGGAGCGGCGGCAGGCGGAGCTCACCCGGGTGCTGGCCCAGATGCCGGCCTCCGCGCGCGCGGCGCTGCTGTGGGGGCTCACGGAGTTCCACGAGGCGGCCTCCAGGCGGGACGGCGAGGACGGCTCGCTCTCCATGCTCGCCTGACCTGTCCGCTTTATTTGAGTAAGTCGCAACCCTCCGCAACACACCCACTAAATCGCGGCTTATTGCTAATTGCAATGGCGGCTCGCCGTTCTTTTTCGCCATTCTCGGTACGACCGCCTTCGCCACTACTAATATCCCGGCCCATGGCGACCACTAACGCTCCGCGGTACTCCCGTCACGCCGCGCTGCTCGGCGCGGCCGCCGCCGTGCTGCTGCTCGGCGGATGCGGCGGCGCCGCCCAGCACCGCACGGCGTCCGCCGGCGAGCGGAGCGCCGGCCCGAGCGCCGGCACCGGCACGGGCGCCGCCAAGGTCCCCGAGGCCACCACGTTCACCACCGTCCGCGGCGCGCCCGAGGACGCGGCACCGGGCGGCCGCGCCGCCGGCACGGGCGGCACCGACGGCACCGTCGTCCACCCGACCGGGCCCGCCCCGGTGTTCGACCGGCCCGGCGGGCGCCGCATCGCGACCCTGCCCGCCACCCAACTGGGCGGCCCCACCTGGGTGCCCGTGGTGGAGACCTCCGGCGAGTGGCGGCGCGTGCTGCTGCCGAGCCGTCCCAACCGGGCGAGCGGCTGGCTCGCCGGCACCGGGCTGCGCACCGCGCGCACGCCCTACACCGTCCGGGTCGAGGTCGCGAAGCGGCAGCTCACGCTGCTGAAGTCGGGGCGCCGCGCGGGCCGGTGGACGGTCGCGGTCGGCGGCGCCAAGACCCCGACGCCGGCCGGCCGGACGTTCATCATGGCCTCGGTCCTGCCGGGGAAGAAGACGCCGAGCCCGCTCGTCCTGCCGCTCGGCACCCACTCGGCGACCCTGGACACCTTCGGCGGCGGGCCCGGCACCGTCGCCCTGCACGGCTGGCCCGACGCCTCCGTGTTCGGCAAGGCCGTCACGCACGGCTGCGTGCGGGTGCCGGCGGACGCGCTGAAGGCGCTGTCCCGCGTGCCGCTCGGCTCGCCGGTGCTCATCACCGCCTGACCAGACCCCGCTCGACCAACCTCAACGAGTACCTTTCCAGAATCGGAGCACACCCATGCGTCACCGCCATGTCGTCAGCTGCCTCGCCGCCGGCCTGCTCGCCGGCGGGCTCGCGGCCGTCCCGGCGCAGGCCGCCACCGCCCCCGCGGGCGAGGGGTCCGCGTACGGGCTGGCGATCACCGGGCCGATCACGGTCCCGCCGGTGCCGGCCGTCTCGTCCACCACCGAGGAGGTCAACAAGAGACTCCTGCGGGAGAACCACACCGACCTCGCCGACGCGGAGGCCCTGCACGTCAGCGCCTCGCCGTCCCGCGCCCGCTCGACCGTCACGCGGCTCGCCGTCCCGTCCGCGGACCTGCTCGCCAGCGCCGTGTCGGCCAAGTGCGTCGACGGCCGCGGCTCCGCGCACCTCGGCCGCGCCGTCCTCGCGGGCAAGCGGCTGGACGCCTCGCCGCCGCCGAACACCACCATCCCGGTCGACGTGGACGGCGTCGGCCGGACGGCGCTGATCCTCAACAAGCAGCAGCGCACCGCGGACGGCCGGCTCGCCGTCACCGCGATGGAGCTGGCGCTGCCCCGCGACAAGGGCACGCTCCGGGTCGCGTCCGCCACCTGCGGCCGCGGCGCCCCGGCGCGCGCGCCGAAGGAGGCGCCCGCGCCGACGCCCGTCGAGCACGACATCCCGGTCACCGGCTGACGGCGGCCACGACCCGGCCCGGGTGACGGCGGATCCGTCGCGGACGTATGCGTCGGTGGCCAGGGATCTGGGTGTCAACCGGGAGACGCTGCGTCTGTGG
>NZ_JBFARO010000216.1:0-8313 GCF_040677125.1 Actinomadura sp. NPDC049382 | reverse complement strand
CGAGGCCGTGCGCGCGGTTGTACCGCGAAACGTAGCGCAGCTGCGCCTCCTCGCCGAACCGCTCCCGCAGGTCGGCGTAGACCTCGTCGCGGTAGCCAGGGGCCGCGCGTGCCCGGCGAGGGCCTCCTGGATGCGCTGCATCAGCAGCCCGCGCGCCTCGTCGGGGTCGTCGACGCCCACCAGGTCCACGTAGGTGATCGTGGACAGCAGCCCGTCGATCGGGCAGTCCTCGATCCGGACGGTGACGAGCTTGCGGGCGGGGTCGTCCGGGTCGGCCCGCAGCGCCGCCATCCACTCCAGCCGCCCGTACCGGGACCGCAGGTAGTTGCGCGACAGCACCGCGACCACGGCCTTGGCCTCCGACAGGCCGCGGTCCATGTAGTCGATGAAGTTCGTGCCGGGCACGAAGTCCCACGCCTGCATCATCGTCCGGTGCCCGGCGGCCTCCAGCTGCCAGGCGATCCAGGCCGCCCACCGCTCGTCCGCGGGGGAGTAGCTGATGAAGAAGTCGGTCGGACGCTCCTGCCTGGGGTGGCCGCCGGGGGGTGTCATGCCGCCAGTATCGCGCGGCGGCCGGACGAAATCATGGTCCGCGCTCCTATGGGATCATGGCGGCCGTGCAGCCCCCGATGGAGACCCTGCGCCGCGCCGCCGGCTCTCTCGGCGTCCTGGACTGGATCCGGGTCGGCGTCCTCGCGGCGGGGCTGCTGTTCGTCGCCACCGGCCTGCTGCCCGCCGATACCGCGCGGTCCAGCATCGGACGGATCGCGCCGCTGCTGCTGTTCCTGTTCAGCGTCATCGTCCTGGCGGAGTTGACCAAGGAGGCCGGGGTCTTCGACGCGATCGCGCAGCGGATGGCGAAGGCCGGGCGGGGCAACTACGCCGCGCTGTTCCTGCTGTGCGTGGCGTTCGCGTCCCTCACCACGATCTTCCTGAACCTCGACACGACCGCCGTGCTGCTGACCCCGGTGATGCTGGCGCTGGCGGCGCGCGCGCGGATCGCGACCCTTCCGCTGGCGATGACGACGGTGTGGCTGGCCAATACCGCGAGCCTGCTGCTGCCGGTGTCGAACCTGACCAACCTGCTCGCCGCCGACCGGGTGGCGCTGGAGACCCGCGCGTTCGCGGCCCGCATGTGGCTGCCGCAGCTCGCGGTCCTGGCCGTCACCATGGCGCTGCTGTGGGCGTTCTACTGGCGCCGCCGCATGCGCGGTGAGGACGCCTACGACCCGCCCGCGCCAGCGCCCGTCCGCGACCGGGTGCTGTTCTCCGCCACCGGGGTCGCGTGCCTGCTGTTCATCGCCGCGATCCTCGGGGGCGTGCATACCGGGGTCCAGCTCGGCGTCGCCGCGACCGTGGCCGCGGCCGTGGCCGTCGCCGCCTTCGCCGTCCGCGACCGGTCGGCGCTGCGCCCCTCCCTCATCCCGTGGCAGCTGATGGTGTTCGTCACCGGGCTGTTCCTGGTCGTGCCCACGCTGGAACGGTTCGGGCTGGACGACGCGATGGTCGCCTTCGTCGGCCATGACGGCGACGCCCTGGGCGCCTTCCGCGCGGCGTTCTCCGGAGCGGGGCTGTCGAACGTCCTCAACAACCTTCCCGCGTATGTGGCGGGGGAGTCGGCCGTACCGGCGTCCAACCAGGAGCAGTTGCTCTCCCTGCTCGTCGGGACGAACGTGGGGCCCGTCATCACCCCGTGGGGTTCGCTCGCCACGCTGCTGTGGTTCGAGTGGTGCCGCCGGTGGGACGTGCGCGTCCCCATGCGCAAGTTCGTCCTGACGGGAGCGGTGCTGGCCGTCCTGGGGTGTGCGGCGTCGGTCGGGGCACTGCTGCTGACCCGGTAAGCCCGCCCCGGGTGGCTGTAGGAGCGGCGCTAGAAGGCGATGTGGAAGCGGCCGTCGGGCCGGGCTATGCGCGTGGTGGTCTCCAGGAGGCGGTCGAGGAGGTCCGGGCGCGCGGCCACGAAGCTCAGCTCCGACGCCGGGCGGTCGATGCCCAGCTCGTAGGGGAGGCCGTCCAGGCGGCGCAGTTCCGCGCCGGCCTCCGCGGCCAGGATCGCCCCGGCGGGCAGGTCCACGGTCTCGGGCAGGTAGCCCACGATGCCGTCGATGTCGCCGCGGGCGAGCATCGTCCAGGCCACCAGCGGCGCCCACAGCTGCAGCATGCGCGCGCACCGCTTCTCCAAGGCCGCGCGCAGGGCGAACGCCGCGCGATCCTCCGAGGTGACCTGGTGCCCCTGCGTCCACGCCAGGACGGGGTTGTCCTCCCGGCCGGAGCGCGGGCGGTCGGGCAGCCTCAGCTGTGCGCCGTCCGGGCCCAGGGTGCCTCGTCCCCGCACCGCAGACCACGTCCGCCCCGAGACCGGATCGTGGACGACCCCCAAGACCGGCTCGGCGCGCGCGCACAACGCCAGCCCCACCGCGTACACGGGCATGCCGATCGCCACGTTGTTGGTGCCGTCGAGCGGGTCGACGAGCCAGACCATGTCCTCGCCGGGCGCACCGTCCAGGACGCCCGCCTCCTCCGCGATGATGCGGTGCCGCGGATACGCGGCCCGCAGCCGGCCGACGATCAGCTCCTCGGCGGCCGTGTCCAGCGCCGTGACCACGTCCCCGCCGGTGCCCTTCGGCCGGACGTCCAGGGGACCGGCCATGCCGGCGCTCAGCAGGGCGCCCGCGGCCTCGGCGGCGTCCACCGCCACCCGGCGGGCCTCGGAGAGGTCGACCGGAAGGGCCGCGGGCGGGGTCGTGGATCTCATCGGGCCTCTCCAGTCGGGGTCCGGCGGCGGCCTACCGGCGCGCCGAGCAGTGGGCGGCGGCGATCTTGCGCGCGGAGCGCCGCAGGGCGCGCTCGGTGTCGGCGTGATCGGAACGTGACCTGTGCACGCGGTGCGTGGGCGTGTCGAAGGGGCCGAGGGACAGGTCGCCGCCGCCCGGCGTCTGCCGGCCCAGGGCGACCGTGGCCGCGTCACTGCCCCCTTCTATGAGCGTGCTGTGGAACACCCCCGCGGGCAGGGTGTACGAATCGCCCGTCCGGTGCGCGGTGGAGCGGCCCGGCAGGCAGTTCACGGCGCGCCCGGTCGCCCTGAGCTCGTCCACGTCGCCGTGGCTCACGACCTCGAACACCTGCTGCGGCGCCCTTCCGGCCGCCTCCTCCACGTCCACCCGCACGTTCCGCACCGTCCCGTACAGGACGAAGCTGAGCAGCTCCCAGCTGTGGCAGTGCACCGGCGACGTGGTGGACGGGGCCGGCCGGACCTCGGGCGTCCAGATGTGCAGGCACACGCCGAGGTCGCCGCTGCGCTCCACCGGCAGGCACAGGAAGCCCAGTGGGTGCCGCACCGCCGGGACCGGCGGCGCGCCCGCGGCGAGGCCGCCGAGGATCTCCGCCAGGACGCCGCCCGCCCACGCCGGCAGCGTCCGCGCCGCGGTCCCGGCGCGGATCTGCGCGCTGATCTCCTCGTACCTCACCGCCGCGGCCTCACTCGTAGGGGTCCTTCGCCCGCAGCGCCTTGCGGATGATGTCGATGACGTCCCGGTCGGTGTAGCCGTGCGCGAGCTCGATGCCGGTCACCTCGAAGAGCTTGCGGACCTCCTCGACGGTCGGCTCCTCGTCCAGCGGCGCCAGCCGCGCCTGCTCCACCGGGACGCGGCGCGCCTGGTCCAGGCTGGTCTGCAGCTCCGCGCTCACCCAGCTGTAGTAGAACTTCGCGTTGTCGACGACAAGCGCCTCGCCGCGGGGGTCGTCGCGGGTCACCACCAGGCGGGACGCGGCCAGGTCGTAGCGCAGCGTCGTCATGGTCTGCGAAAGGCCGATGTCGATGTCGAGCATGGCGAACCGCTGCTTGTGCCAGCACGCCGCCAGGATCGTCGCGTACGCCTCCTTGCGGGTGCGCTCCAGCGTCCACGGCTCGCCCGTCGCGTCCGGGCCGTCCGACACCGAGCGGCGGTGGCGCGCGTACGCCTCGCAGACCTCCACGTTGGTGGGGTCGAGGATCTCCACCCGGAACAGCAGCGTGCGCCGCTCCCGGCGCGCCGCCGCCACGCACTCGGGCAGCGTCCGCGCGCGGATGTAGGTGCCGGTGCCGCCCTTGAAGAACCACCGGTCGGTGTCGCGCCGGGCCTCCGCGAGGACCTGCGCGACCTGCGCCCCGCTGATGACCCGGACGACCGTGCTCTCGTCCAGCGCGCGCTGGGTGTCGGACAGGACGGTCTCGAACCCCTGGATGTGGGTCAGCTTGTCGCTCAGCTCACCGAGCGTCACCGACGACGACCGCAGCGTGTCGCGGACCTCCAGCTCGACCGGGATGCGCCGCCCCCGGTCCCGCAGCATCGACGTCGCCAGCAGGCCGATCACCGCGAGGATCCCGCTGTTGGTGATCTCGTCCTCGTTCGGCAGGTTCACGCCGAGCCCCAGCACCGCGACCACGATCGCCAGCACCAGCGCGATCACCGCGTCGGCGTTCTTCCCGAGCCAGTTGGCGAATCGGGTCATGTTCCGGTCGCACCCCGTCCTAGTCGGCGCCGTCATCGTAACCACAGCGTCCGGACCGCGGAAAAGCTCCGCAGGTAAGGGGTTCGGTGTCTCGCGCGCCCGGGTGTGCTTCCGGTCGCCATAGACTCCTCGCATGCGCGTGAGGGGCTGGTGGACGGGGGCATGGCCGACCCGGCGCTCCCGCGCGCTCGACGTCTTCCTCGCCGTGGCCCTCGCCTGCGGCGACAGCGTGTTCCTGTGGTTCGCCGACCAGCGGTTCTGGCTGCCGCCGTCCGTGGTGTCGGCGTGCAGCGTCGTTCTGGGCCTCTCGCTGGTCGTGCGGCGCTCCCACCCCGTCGGCCTGGCCCTGTTCGCGGTCGTCTTCTCGACGGTGACCGGGGCGGGCGCCTTCGCCGGCCTGATCATCCTTTACTCCCTGGCCGCGTACGCGTCGTCCCGCAGGACGGTCCTGACGATCGCCGTCGTCGGCTACGCCGCCGGTCTGGCGTTCCCGGGGCCGACGGCGAGGACCGAGACCTTCATCGCGCAGGCCGTGTTCGGCATCGCGTTCATCGCCGTCCCCGTGCTGCTCGGCCTTTACATGGGCGCGCGCAAGCAGCTGCTGGCCTCTCTCCAGGAGCGTGCCGCCAGGCTCGAACGTGAACAGCACCTCCTCGCAGAGCGCGCGCGGGGCGAGGAACGCACCCGCATAGCGCGGGAGATGCACGACGTGGTCGCGAACCGGATCAGCGTCATCGTCGTCCACGCGGGCGCGCTCAAGGCGATCGCCGGCCGCGACCCGGTCCGCGCCGCGGAGACCGCGACCGTGATCGGCGACATGGGGCGGCAGGCCCTGGAGGAGCTCCGCCACGTCGTCGGCGTCCTGCGGCAGGGCGAGGAGGCCCTTCCCCAGGAGGCGGTGACGCTCGCCCACGTCCGCGAGCTGGTCGGCCAGTCCGGCGCCGCCGGGCTCCGCGTCGACCTGGCCGTCCGCGGCGAGGAGCGGCCGATGCCGATCGCGGTCGGGCGGACGGTGTACCGCCTCGTCCAGGAGGCCCTCACCAACGTCCACAAGCACGCCGGGGCCGCCGACACCCGCGTCGACCTGGGGCTGCTGCCCGAGGCGATCGAGGTGGAGATCGTCAACGCCCCGCCCACCGCCGGGCCCGAGCACCGGCTGCCGAGCGGCGGCAACGGCCTGGTCGGCCTGCGTGAGCGGGTCACCGCGCTCGGCGGCAGCTTCGAGGCCGGGCCCCACGGCGGCGGCTACGCCGTCCAGGCGCGGATCCCGCTGCCCGCCTCCTGACCGGCCCGCCTCCTGACCCGCGCCGGCGGGCCGCCGACCGGCGCGGACGCGGAATGTCGGAGGCCCTGAATACAGTTGTGGGGAAGCAGGGAGTACGCCGAGCAGGGGGAGCCGCCGATGCGCCCAGTCACCGACCTGCGGCGCCGCGTGGCGCCGTTCGAGGTCGTCACCGAGATGACGCCGTCGGGCGATCAGCCGCAGGCGATCGCCGAGCTGACCGCCCGCGTCCAGGGCGGCGACAAGGACGCGGTGCTCCTCGGCGCCACCGGCACCGGCAAGACCGCCACGATCGCGTGGCTGGTGGAGAAGCTCCAGCGGCCCGTCCTCGTCATGCAGCCGAACAAGACCCTCGCCGCCCAGTTCGCCAACGAGCTGCGCGAGATGCTGCCGAACAACGCCGTCGAGTACTTCGTCTCGTACTACGACTACTACCAGCCCGAGGCGTACATCCCGCAGACCGACACCTACATCGAGAAGGACTCCTCGATCAACGACGAGGTCGACCGGCTGCGGCACTCGGCGACCAACTCGCTGCTCACCCGCCGCGACACCGTCGTCGTCGCGTCGGTGTCCTGCATCTACGGCCTCGGCACCCCGCAGGAGTACGTCGACCGGATGGTCCGGCTGCACGTCGGCCAGGAGATCGACCGCGACGACCTGCTCCGGCAGCTCGTCGGCATGCAGTACACCCGCAACGACCTCGCGTTCACCCGCGGCACGTTCCGGGTCCGCGGCGACACCATCGAGATCATCCCGCAGTACGAGGAGCTCGCCGTCCGGATCGAGATGTTCGGCGACGAGATCGAGAAGCTCGCCACCCTGCACCCGCTCACCGGCGAGCTGATCACCGAGGACGACGAGCTGTACGTCTTCCCCGCCTCCCACTACGTCGCCGGCCCCGAGCGCATGGAGCGCGCCATCCGCGACATCGAGGCCGAGCTGGAGGAGACCCTCGCCGTCATGGAGCGGCAGGGCAAGATGCTGGAGGCGCAGCGGCTGCGCATGCGCACCGCCTACGACATCGAGATGATGCGGCAGGTCGGCACCTGCTCCGGCATCGAGAACTACTCGCGGCACATCGACGGCCGCGGCCCCGGCACCGCCCCCAACACCCTCCTCGACTACTTCCCGGAGGACTTCCTCCTCGTCATCGACGAGTCCCACCAGACCGTCCCGCAGATCGGCGCCATGTACGAGGGCGACGCGTCCCGCAAGCGGATGCTGGTCGAGCACGGGTTCCGGCTGCCGTCCGCGATGGACAACCGGCCGCTGAAGTGGGAGGAGTTCCTCGACCGCATCGGCCAGACGGTCTACCTGTCCGCGACGCCCGGCACCTACGAGATGAACCGGGTCAAGGGCGACGTCGTCGAGCAGGTCATCCGCCCGACGGGGCTCATCGACCCCGAGATCGTCGTCAAGCCCACCAAGGGGCAGATCGACGACCTCGTCCACGAGATCCGCGAGCGCACCGAGCGCGACGAGCGGGTCCTCGTCACCACCCTCACCAAGAAGATGGCCGAGGACCTCACCGACTACCTCCTGGAGCTCGGCATCCAGGTGCGGTACCTGCACAGCGAGGTCGACACGCTGCGCCGCATCGAGCTGCTGCGGGAGCTGCGCGCCGGCGAGTTCGACGTCCTGGTCGGCATCAACCTGCTCCGCGAGGGCCTCGACCTGCCCGAGGTGTCGCTCGTCGCGATCCTGGACGCCGACAAGGAGGGCTTCCTGCGCTCGGAGACGTCCCTCATCCAGACGATCGGCCGCGCGGCGCGCAACGTGTCCGGCCAGGTCCACATGTACGCCGACACGGTCACCCCGTCGATGGAGCGGGCGATCGACGAGACCAACCGGCGCCGCGCCAAGCAGCAGGCGTACAACACCGAGCACGGCATCGAGCCGACGGCGCTCCGCAAGCGCATCGCCGACATCCTCGACTCCCTCGCCCGCGAGGACGCCGACACCGAGACCCTCATCGGCGGCGGCGGGCGCCAGCAGTCCCGCGGCAAGGCGCCCGTCCCGGGCCTCGCGTCCCGGACGAAGGAGGTCGGCCGGCACGCCGCCGACCTGGTCGGCGAGCGCCCCCGCGAGGAGCTGGAGGCGCTCATCGAGCAGATGACCGACCAGATGCACCAGGCCGCCACCGACCTGCAGTTCGAGCTCGCCGCCCGCCTCCGCGACGAGATCAAGGAGCTCAAGCGCGAGCTCCGCGACATGCGCGAGGCCGGCGTCAAGTAGCCCGCGCCCGGCTCGCCGACCCGGGCGCGATCATGGCGCCCGGGCCGGCGATCAGACGGGCGGTCGCGGGTCGGTGCCCGCGGCGGGTCAGGTGAAGGAGAGGACGACGCGGTCCTCGACGGGGCGGTAGCCGATGCGGCGGTACACGCCGTTGCTCGTCGGGTTGGCGAGGTCGGTGAACAGCACGACGTCCTCGGCGCCCACGTCCAGCGCCGCCCGCGTGGCGGCCGCGGTGACGGCGGCGCCGTAGCCGCGGCGGCGGTGCTCGTCGGGCGTGTAGACGGGCGCGATCCGGGCGACGC
>NZ_JBFARO010000215.1:0-8433 GCF_040677125.1 Actinomadura sp. NPDC049382 | reverse complement strand
ACGCCAACCCCTGGCGCCCGCCCCGCCGCCACGACGGCGCCCTCGTCCTCCCCGCGCCCTGAGCGGGGAGGACGAGGGCGCGCGCCGTCAGCCCAGCCGGGACTCGATGGCCTCGATGATGCGCGGACGCAGCTCGGCGGCCGGGATGACCGCGTCGACGGAGCCGACCTCGACCGCGCGGCGGATGTCGTGGACGCGGTCGAACTCCGCGGCGACCTCGCCGAGCTTCTCCGCCCGGACCGACGCGCGCAGCTCGTCCAGCTCCGCGATCAGCGCCGCGCGGTCGGCGCCGGTCGCGGCGGCGACGCGCGGCTCCAGCTCCCGGACGCGCGGGTCGGCGGCGGTGCGGGCGTCCACGTCGCGGGAGAACACCGCCGCGGCGGCGGGCGCGCCGCCGAGCACCGACGCGAACGAGCCCTCCAGCGCGAGGACGGTCATGTTCGGGTTCAGCGCCTTGGAGAACACCACGAACGCGCCCCCGTGGTAGCGGGAGATCACGCAGAACACGATCGGGCCGCGGAAGTTCACGATCGCGCGGCCGATCTCCGCGCCGTACTCCAGCTGGAGCTTGCGCAGCGACTCCGGCGAGCCGTCGAAGCCCGACAGGTTCGCCAGCACCACCAGCGGCCGGTTGCCGCTGGCCGCGTTGATCGCCCGCGCGGCCTTCTTCGACGACTGCGGGAACAGCGTGCCCGCGGTGTAGGAGTCGGGGCCGTCGGTCGGCGGGAACCCGCGCCGCGGCACCGCGTGCGACTCGATGCCGAGCAGGCACACCGGGATGCCGCCGAGGTGGACGTCCTGCACGACGGCGGTGTCGGCGTCGGCCATGCCCGCCCACCGCTCCAGGACCGGGTGGTCCTGGTCGGACAGCGCCCGCATCACGGTCCGGATGTCGAACGGCTTCTTGCGGTCCGGGTTGGCCGCGGCGGAGAAGATCTCGCCGACGGTGGTGAAGTCGCTGCCCTCCACGATGTGCGGGAAGTCGGAGACGTCGCGGTCGGCGGGGTCGGTGGTGGCGGCGCGGCGCGGCGCGTCCTCGCCGGGGACGACATAGGTGTGGTCGTAGTGCGCCATCAGCACGTCCCGCGCGGCGACCAGGTTCGGCGCCCAGTACTGCGCCTGCCCGTTCGGCCCCATCACCCGGTCGTAGCCGCCGATGCCGAAGTTGTCCTCGGCCGAGACGCCGCCGGAGAAGTCGAGCGCCTGCTTGCCGGTCAGCACCATCGCCGACTCCGGCGTCATCACGAGGACGCCCTTGGTGTGCATGAGCATCGTCGCCTCGGCGTTCCAGTACGGCTGCGCGCCGACGTTGATGCCCGCGACGACGACGTTGATCTCGCCGCCGTCCTGGGTGAACTCGACGATCCGCTTCAGCGCCGCCGCCACCCAGTCCATGTTCTCGGTGCCCGACTCCATGGAGATCCGGGCGCCGGCCGACAGCGCGTACCACTCCACCGGCACCCGCATCCGCTCGGCCAGGTCGAGCGCGGCGATCACGCGGCGGCACTCCGGCTCCGACAGGGCGCCGAGCGCCTTCGTCGGGTCGCCGAGCAGCACCACCCGGGTGACGCCCTCCGGGTGGCGGGGGGTCGGGGTGGTGACGACGCCCGCGACGATCGCGGCGGTGTTGCGGCCCGCCGGCCGGTCGACCGGCACCAGCGCGTGCGCGTCGTCGAGGTCGTGCTCGGCGAAGTCGCCGAGCATCCCGGTCAGCTCGTACGGGTACACGGTGTTGCGGCTGCGGGCGCGCAGCACCTTCTGCCGGTAGCCGTCGACCGGCACGACCGGGTCGTCGGACGGCTCGCCCACGGTCAGGGTCGTGCCGCCGGCGGCGTCGAACGCGATCCGGACGGTCCGCTTGAGCAGCTCGCCGGTCTCCGGGTCGCGGCGCCGCCCGATGATCTCGATCTCCTCCAGCCCGGCGCCGGCGGCGGTCGGCAGCATCCGGTCGACGAGCATCTCCAGCTCGGCGCGGGTGAGGTCGCTCGGCGGCCAGACGTAGATCACGATCCGGTTGGTGGGCAGCCGCTTCTTGGACGGGCGCCGCTCCTGCGCGCGCCGGATCGAGTCGAGGCAGGTGGCGATGATGAACTCGGCGGTCGGCAGCGACAGCAGCCGGCCGTCGTGGTCGCGCAGCCCGGACAGGTCCCGCACCTGCGCGAACGCCACCAGCCGGTCGTCGGAGGGGTTCTCCCGCGCCACGCACTGGAACAGGTAGACCTCCTCGTCGGAGGACGGGAGCCGGGTGAGGTCGAACCCGCTCAGCCGCTCCATCCGCATCCGCTGCGCGATGTGCGGGTGCAGGCCGCGGATCAGCCGCTCCTCGGCCATCCCGGTACCGGACGGGCGGAAGGTGAAGTGGTGGTGCATGACCGCGCCGCTGCTGCCCGCGACGGTGGCGGTGATGCGGCGGACGCGGTCCGGCAGCGGATGCGCGGCGAGGACGTCGCCCAGCGCGGCCGCCATCGCGTCGAAGTCCTCCGGCTGGTTCTCCCAGGAGAGGTAGATGTCGGCGTCGACGGCGTCCTCGCCGGCCGCGAGGCCGGCGAGGCCGGCCAGCGCGCCGCCGAGGGCGTCGAAGCTCACCGCCGCGGAGACCAGGCACGAGCCCGCCCGCTCGGCGACGACGAACGCGCAGCCCCCGGCCTCGGCGGTGCGGACGCCGGTCAGGCCCTTGTTGCCGTAGTAGCGCCGGGTCAGCACCTCCAGCATGACCGTGTTGTCGCGGTCGCCGCGGCGGAGCCGGCGGCCGAGCAGCCGCACCAGCGGCTCGGTGCTGCGCACCATCTCGGCGATGCGGTCGGCGCGGTCCGGCGCGTCCGGGCGGGCGTCCAGGTGGCGCAGGTGCCGGCGGACGTCGGCGTAGACGCGGGCGCGGTCGCGGCGCAGCATCGGCTGGGCGTACCAGGCGAACACGACGCCGCACGCGAGGTCGTAGACCACCGGGAACCGCACCTGCGCGGCGGTGATCAGCCGCTGCAGCGCGAGGCCGGCGGGCTCGCGCAGCGCCTCCACCGGCGGCGGCTCGCGCAGCCAGGCGCGTAGCAGCGCGCTGACGACCGCGGCGTCCGCGGACGCCCGCTGCCGGGACAGGAAGATCCGGAACACCGCCGCCTCGAGCTCGGGGGTGCGGTCCAGGTCGGTGACGCCGTAGTGGCCGAGCGCCTTGGCGAGCCGCTCCTGGAACGCCGCCGGCAGCCCGGCCCGCTCCACGTCGAGGCTCTGCAGGTAGGTGTGGAAGTACTCGCGGGCGCTGTGCACGTGCCCGTCCGCGCCGTCCCCGCCGGCGGGCCGGTCGCGGGTCAGCTCGGCGAGGTCGGCGAACACGTCCAGCAGCGCGATCTCCTCGGCCAGCGGCCGGTGGCCGTCCGCGGCGGCGGCCTGGCGCGCGGCGAGGTAGTCGGCGAGGGCGCGGCGCTCGTCATGCGGGTCGACGTCGAAGCCGAGCAGCAGGCTGCGCAGGTCCTCCCGGCCGCGGGCGGCGCGCTCGCGGGCCGGGACCGCGGCGGGCGCGGCGGGCAGGTCCAGTTCGGCGGACGCGGTGGCCGCGGCCTCCCCGGCCTCGGCGGCGTCGGCGAGCGGCTCCAGCCGCAGCAGCGGCGCGCCGGTCTCCACCTGGCTGCCGACCGACACGACGCATTCCTTCAGCCGCGCCTTGAACGGCGCCCGCAGCACCGTCTCCATCTTCATGCTCTCCAGCACCAGGACGGGCGCGCCCGCCTCGACCTCGGCGCCGGGCTCCAGCGGGGTCGCGACGACCAGCGCGGGCGCGGGGGAGCGGACGACGCCGCCCTCGTCCCGGCTGACCCGGTGCGTCACGCCGTCCACCTCGACGAGGTGGACGGGGCCGTGCGTCCCGGTGAGCAGCCGGTACCGGGTGCCGTTGACGGTGATCTGCGCGGTGTGCCGGTCGAAGCGGTCGAGTTCGACGTCGGCGGTGCGGACGTCGTCGCCGGCCTCGACGGCGACGCGGAACCGGTCCGCGCCGACCCGCGCGACCCGCACCCGGTAGCCGGCGCCGCGCAGCTTGAGGTCGAGCGGCCGGCCGCTCTCGTGCCGCACCTGCGGGCGCCCGCCGGACGCGGTGGACAGCAGCCGGCTCCGCGCGGCGCGCTCGTCCTCCTCGTACGCCTCGATGGCGGCGGCGGCGAGCGCGACCGCGGAGTGCCGGCCGCTGACGAGGTCGCCCTCGGCGCGCACCCGGTCGATCCAGCCGGTGTCGGCGCTCGCGCCGACGACCTCGGGCCGGTCGAGCAGGTCGAGCACGAAGCTCTTGTTCGTCGCGCCGCCCTCGATGATCACGGTGGTCTGCGCCATCGCCCGGCGCAGCCGGCCGAGCGCCTCGTCGCGGTCCCGGCCGTAGGCGATGATCTTGGCGATCATCGAGTCGAAGTCGGCGGGGATGGTGTCGCCCTCCCGGACGCCGGTGTCCACCCGGACGCCGGGCCCGGCGGGCAGGTCGAGCCGCGCGATGCGGCCGGGCGCGGGGGCGAAGTCGCGGTCGGGGTCCTCGGCGTTCAGCCGGGCCTCGACGGCGTGCCCGCGCTCCGCCGGCGGCGCGCCCTCCAGCCGGCCCCCGGCGGCGACGTGCAGCTGCGCCCGCACCAGGTCGAACCCGGTGACGGCCTCGGTGATCGGGTGCTCGACCTGGAGCCGGGTGTTGACCTCCAGGAACGCGAACAGCTCGTCGCCGGGGTGGTAGAGGAACTCCACGGTCGCCGCGCCCCGGTAGCCGACCGCGACGGCGAGCCGCTCGGCGGACGCCTTCAGCTCCGCGGCCTGCTCGGCGCGCAGCACCGGC
The DNA here is from genome assembly GCF_040677125.1 of Actinomadura sp. NPDC049382. Taxonomy (NCBI): domain Bacteria; kingdom Bacillati; phylum Actinomycetota; class Actinomycetes; order Streptosporangiales; family Thermomonosporaceae; genus Actinomadura; species Actinomadura sp. NPDC049382. The sequence continues at coordinate 3,632 of NZ_JBFARO010000215.1, read as the reverse complement.
GACGCCGACTCCTCGATGACCTTCTGGTTGCGGCGCTGCACCGAGCAGTCGCGGACGCCGAGCGCCCACGCGGTCTCGCCGTCGGCGATCACCTGGACCTCGACGTGCCGGGCGCCGGTGACCAGCCGCTCCAGGAACACCACGCCGCTGCCGAACGCGCGCGCGGCCTCCTGGCTGGTGCGCTCGTAGGCGTCGGCCAGCTCCGCCTCGTCGTTGATGACGCGGATGCCGCGCCCGCCGCCGCCCGCGGTCGCCTTCAGCATCAGCGGGTAGCCGATCCCGGCCGCGGCCTCGCGCGCCGCGTCCAGCGTCGCGACGGCGCCGCGGCTCCACGGCGCGACCGGCACGCCGACCTCCTCGGCGATCAGCTTCGCGCCGATCTTGTCGCCGAGCCGGCGCATCGCCTCGGCGCTCGGGCCGACGAAGGTGACGCCGATCCGCTCGCACAGCTCCGCGAACGCCGGGTCCTCCGCGACGAAGCCCCAGCCGACCCACGCGGCGTCGGCGCCGGTCTCCACCAGGGCCCGCTCCAGCACCTCCAGGTTCAGGTACGGCCGCGCGGCCGCGGGCCCGAGGTCGTGGGCGAGGTCGGCCTCGCGGACGAACGTGGCGGCGCGGTCGACGTCGGTGTGCAGGGCGACCGTCTCGATCCTTGCCCCGGTCTCGGCGGCGAGGCCCCGGACGGCGTGGATGAGCCGCATGGCGGCCTCTCCGCGGTTGACGATGGCGACACGACTGAACACCCGACCGAGCCCTCCTGTAGACCACTGCGCACGCCGCGCGACGGCGCCCCCGACGGTGCCACCTTTCCGCCTACCGGCCCGTAGCGCCATGTCGCAGACATCGCACGCTGAGCGGCTGGAGTTGTGGGAATCGTGCAAAGCCGGGGCCCGGACGCCGCCTTACGGAGAGCCCGGAACGCGGGCGGCGATGACGGCGATGTCGTCGGTGCCGGTGGTCGGGAGGCCGGTGAGGATGCCGTCGCAGAAGGCGGGCAGGGGGGCCTCGCAGAGCTCGGCGGCCCGCCGGCGGAGCCGGCCGAGGCCCTGGTCGAGGTGCTCGTCGGGGTGCTCGATGAGGCCGTCGGTGTAGAGGAAGAAGGTGGAGCGGGGCGGCAGCGGCACGACGGCGCTGATGCAGGGCTGGTCGACGAGCAGGCCAAGCAGCGGGTTGGCGGCGTCCTCCAGCAGCCGGGCGTCGCCGCCGGCGGTGACCAGGAGCGGCGGCGGGTGGCCGGCGACCGCGTAGTTGAGCTGCAGGCCGCCCGCGGGCGACTTCTCGATCCGGGCCAGCACGCAGGTGGCGGTGCCCTCGGGCGCGAGCGTGGCCATCGCGATGTTCAGCCGGCGCAGGATGTCGCCCGGGGGCTCCTCGCGGTCGACCGCGAGCCCCCGCAGCATGTTGCGGAGCTGGCTCATCGCGACGGCGGCGCCGAGGTCGTGCCCGGCCACGTCGCCGATGACGAGGGCGGTGGCGCCGTCGCGGAGCACGAACGAGTCGTACCAGTCGCCGCCCACCTCGGCGGCGGCGGGGCTCGCCCGGTACCTGGCGACGATGTCCAGGCCGGGGACCTCGGGCGGCTGCGCGAGGAGGCCGTGCTGGAGGGCGAGGGCGACCCGCTGCGTGCGCTGGAACAGCATGGCGCTGCTCAGCGCGTCGTGCGCGTGGTCGAACATCTGCCCCATCAGCGCGACGTCGTCCGCGCCCATCGGGGGGCGGTCGCCGCAGGCGGACGCGGTCACCACGGCCGCGACCGCGCCGTCCACGACCACCGGCAGCACCACCACGCTGTGGGCCTTGGCGTCGGTGAGCCACGACACGGTGCTCGCGGGCAGCAGGTCCTCCGGCGGCTCCCCGGGCGGGAAGCTGCGGCGGACCGGGCGGCGCCGCCGGATCGCCTGGACGAACCCGCTGTCGGCCGCGAACCACTCCTCCCCGGCCGGGAGCCGCCTGGGCAGCCCGTCCCGGGCGGCGGTGGCGATGCGCCGGGACAGGACGGGGGCGCTCGCCGGCCGCTCGGCGAACTCGGGCAGCAGGTGCACGCCGCAGCCGTCGGCGAGCGCCGGGACGAGGACGTCCGCCAGCGCGCCGAGCATGTCGTGCAGGTCGGCGTGCTCGGCGGTCGCGACGGCGGCGCGGCCGAGCAGCTCCTGGCGGCGCTGCCGCTGCCAGCGCTGCTCGACGTCGGCGCAGGTGCCCACCCACTCCACGACGGCGCCGCCCTCGTACACCGGCGCGGCGTGCACCTCGAAGTGCCGGTACTCGCCGTCCACGGTCCGCAGCCGGTAGACGTGCCGCCAGGGGGTCGCCTCGCGCAGCGCCGCGTGCCAGGAGCGCAGCGTCGGCAGGCGGTCGTCGGGGTGCAGCGCCCGCAGCCAGCCCTCGCCGCGGAACTCCTCCCAGTCCTGCCCCGTCACCCGCTCCCAGCCGGGGCTCGGCTCGATGATCCCGCCGTGCGGCCCGGAGACCCAGACGATCTCGGCGCTCACCCGGATCAGGCTCTGGAACCGGTGCAGCAGCCGGCGCCGCGTCTCGGCCATCTGCCGCGCGCGCCGGGCCGTGGTCACCTGCTCGGTGACGTCCGCGGCGACGGCGAGGACGCCGGGCTCGCCGTCCTCGAACCGGGAGAGGCTGAAGGAGAAGAACCGCCGCTCGCGGCCGGAGCCGAAGTGCAGGGTCACCGGCGCGTCCGCGACGTCGACGGGCTCCCCGGTGGCGAGCACCCGGTCGAACAGTTCGAAGTAGTCCTGTTCGAGGAGCTCGCCGAACGCCTCGCGGATCGGCCGCCCGATCGGGCGCGCCCCGAAGCTCGCCCGGTAGGCGATGTTGGTGTAGACGAGGCGGTGGTCGGGACCGGTCGTCACGGCCACGCCCACCGGCGCGAGGTCGAATACCTCCAGCGTGAGCTTGCGGTGCCGTTCCGTCCCGGCGTCGTCCATCGTCCCCCCGTCGGCCGGCCGTCCTCGTGATCGCCGTACCCCGGGAACCGGGCGAATATGGGGATCTTGACTGCGGTTGCGGAGAGGTTTACCGTCCGCGGCGGGTTCATACGCCGAGCCCAGGCGTCCGGAGGCCGCGCGCATGACAGATGGGGTCAGCACGGGTGGGGCCGGCGTCCGCGCCGCTCCGGCGCTCGGCAGGGAGAACGTGCTCGGCGGCGTCCGCGCGCACCTCGCCGCCGGCGGCGGCGTCCTGCTGGAGGGCCCGGTCGGGATCGGGAAGTCCACCCTGTTCGCGACGCTGGCGGCCGAGCACGCCGCGGCCGGCCACCGGGTGTTCTCCTGCTGCCCGGCCGAGGCCGAGCACCAGCTGCCCTTCCTCGGCCTGAACGACCTGATCGCGCAGGTGGTGGACGAGGTCATCGACCGGCTGCCGCCTCCCGAGCGCCGGGTCCTGCGCTCGGTGCTGCTGCTCCAGGACGTCCCGACGGGGGAGCGCGACCTGCTGTGCCTGCGGCTCGGGGTGCTGCACGCCTTCCGGCTGCTGTGCTCCGAGCGGCCGGGGCTGGTGCTGGTCGACGACGCGCAGTGGCTGGACCGCCCGACCGGGGAGCTGCTGGCGTTCGTGGCGCGGCGGGCGGCCCGACTCGCGCCGCCGCTGCGGATGGCGGCCTCGGTCCGGCCGGAGCCCGC
>NZ_JBFARO010000214.1:0-8610 GCF_040677125.1 Actinomadura sp. NPDC049382 | reverse complement strand
GCCCGCTGCGGCGCGCTGCCCGCGACGTCGGCCGTCGCGCGCGGCCTGTTCGCCGGCGACCCGTTCGCGCTGGACGTCAGCGGCGGGTTCGCCACCCCGGCCGCCGCGGAGCTGATCCGCGGCGCCGACCTGGTCGTCGGCTGGGGCTGCTCGCTCACCATGTGGACGACGCGGCACGGCGCGCTCATCGCCCCGGACGCGACGGTCGTGCAGGTCGACGTCGACGCCCGCGCGCTCGGCGCGCACCGCCCGGTCGACCTCGGGCTGATCGGCGACGCCGCCGAGACGGCGCGGGCCGTGCTCGCCGAGCTGGCGGCGGGCGGCCACCGCGCCACCGGCTACCGCACTCCCGAGGTGCGGGAGCGGCTCGCCCGCGAGGGCCGCTGGCAGGACGTCCCATACGAGGAGGATCCGGACGGCGAGGACGACGGCCGGCCCCGCATCGACCCCCGGACGCTGACGATCGCGCTCGACGCGATGCTGCCCCGGGAGCGGACCGTCGCCGTCGACTCGGGCAACTTCATGGGCTACCCGGCGATGTTCCTGGACGTCCCGGACGCCGACGGGCTGGTGTTCACCCAGGCGTTCCAGTCGGTCGGGCTCGGCCTCGCCACGGCGGTCGGCGCCGCCGTGGCCCGCCCGGACCGGCTCACCGTCGCCGCCCTCGGCGACGGCGGCGCGCTGATGTCGGTCGCGGAGCTGGAGACCGCCGTCCGGCTCGGCCTGGACCTGCTCGTGGTCGTCTACGACGACGAGGCGTACGGCGCGGAGGTGCACCACTTCGGTCCCGGCGGGCACCCGCTGGACACGGTCACGTTCCCGCCGGCGGACATCGCCGCCATCGGCCGCGGCTTCGGCTGCGCGGCGGCGACCGTCCGGTGCCGCGACGACCTGGCCGCCGTGGCGGACTGGCTGGCCGGCCCGCGGGACCGGCCGATGGTCGTGGACGCCAAGGTCACCCGCGACCGCCCCTCCTGGTGGCTGGCGGAGGCATTTCGCGGTCACTGACCGTGTAGGGACGCTCTCGCTGGGAAACATCCCGCCATCACGATCATGAGCGTGTGCGCGGAACGGCGCGGCGCGCCGGCGTCGCCGTGGGGGGGAGCCGCCGGCCCGGCCGGCCCGGCGCGCCCGCGTTCGCGGTGGTCGTGCCCTACGCCATAGGTCCTGGAGGAGAGATGTCGCGATGGCCGATTCCCGAGCTCGCCCGGGAGATGATCGCGGAGTTCGCGGGCACGATGATCCTGATCCTGTTCGGCGTCGGCGTCGTCGCGCAGGTCATCGCGGGGAGCGGGCTCGGGGCCCCGCAGAGCCTCGGCGGGCATGACGCCATCACCTGGGCGTGGGGCTTCGGGGTGACGCTGGGCGTCTACGTGTGCGCGCGGATCAGCGGGGGCCACATCAACCCGGCGGTGACCGTCGCCTTCGCGGTCTTCTGGGGCTTCCCGTGGCGCAAGGTGCTGCCGTACTGTTTCGCGCAGGTGCTCGGCGCCTTCGTCGCCGCGCTGATCGTCCGGTGGAACTACACCGAGATCCTGCACGCGTTCGACCCCGGGCTGACCGCCAAGACGCAGTTCGTGTTCTCCACGATGCCGGGCAACGGGTCCCTGCCGATCCACACCTGGGGCGCGTTCCGCGACCAGATCATCGGCACCGCGATCCTGCTCTTCCTCGTCCTCGCGCTCGTCGACCCGCGCAACTCGCCACCGCTGGCGAACATGGCGCCGCTCATCATCGGGTTCGTCGTGGTGGCGATCGGGATGGCGTTCGGGTCCGCCGCCGGGTACGCGATCAACCCCGCCCGCGACCTCGGGCCGCGACTCGCCCAGTACATCACCGGATACGAGAGCGCGTGGCGGGACCAGTACGGGGACTTCTATTTCTGGGTGCCCATCGCGGCGCCGCTGATCGGCGGACTCCTCGGCGCCGCGCTCTACGTCCTGCTCATCGGGCGCAACATCCCGCCCGAGCAGGAGGTGACCGAGACGCTCGAGCCGCGCCTGAACGAGGACGATTCCTGACGGGGACCCGCCCCGCCGGCAGAAAGGGCAGAGTAATGGCCGACTTCGTCGGAGCGCTCGACCAGGGCACGACGAGCACCCGCTTCATGATCTTCGATCACGGCGGGAACGAGATCGCCCGCCACCAGCTGGAGCACGAGCAGATCCTGCCGCGGGCGGGCTGGGTGGAGCACAACCCGACCGAGATCTGGGAGCGGACCCGCGCCGTCGTCCAGAGCACGCTGAACAAGGCGAACCTGGGGCACACCGACCTGGCCGCGTTCGGCATCACCAACCAGCGCGAGACGACCGTGGTGTGGAACCGGCGCACCGGCCGCCCGTACTACAACGCGATCGTCTGGCAGGACACCCGCACCGACCGCATCGCGTCGGCGCTGGAGCGCGACGGGCGGGGGCAGACGATCCGGCACCGCGCCGGGCTGCCGCCGGCGACGTACTTCTCCGGCGGCAAGATCCAGTGGATCCTGGAGAACGTCGACGGGGTGCGGGAGGCGGCCGAGGCGGGCGACGCGGTCTTCGGCAACATCGACACGTGGGTGCTGTGGAACCTGACCGGCGGGGTGAACGGCGGCGTGCACGTCACCGACCCGACCAACGCCAGCCGCACCATGCTGATGGACCTGGAGACCCTCGACTGGGACGACGAGCTCCTGTCGTTCTTCGGCATCCCCCGCTCGATGCTGCCGGAGATCAAGCCGTCGTCCGCTCCGGAGCCGTACGGGATGAGCCGTGCGGACGGCCCGCTCGGCGGCGAGGTCCCGCTGACCGGCATCCTGGGCGACCAGCAGGCCGCGACGGTCGGGCAGGTGTGCTTCGCGGTCGGCGAGGCCAAGAACACCTACGGCACCGGCAACTTCCTGCTGCTCAACACCGGTGAGGAACTCGTCCGGTCCAAGGCGGGCATGCTCACGACCGTCTGCTACAAGTTCGGCGACCATCCGACCGTGTACGCGCTGGAGGGGTCGATCGCGGTGACGGGGTCGGCCGTGCAGTGGCTGCGCGACCAGCTCGGCATCATCTCCGGGGCGGCGCAGAGCGAGTCGCTGGCCCGGCAGGTCGACGACAACGGCGGTGTCTACTTCGTCCCTGCCTTCTCGGGCCTGTTCGCCCCCTACTGGCGCTCCGACGCCCGCGGCGCCATCGTCGGCCTGTCGCGCTTCAACACCAACGCCCACCTGGCCCGCGCCACCCTGGAATCGATCTGCTACCAGTCCCGGGACGTGGTGGAGGCGATGCGCCAGGATTCGGGGGTCACCCTGGACGTCCTGAAGGTGGACGGCGGCGTCACCGCCAACGAGCTGTGCATGCAACTGCAGGCCGACATCCTCGGCGTCCCGGTGTCGAGGCCCGTCGTCGCCGAGACCACCGCCCTCGGCGCCGCCTACGCCGCCGGCCTCGCCGTCGGCTTCTGGCACACCACCGACGAACTCCGCCAGAACTGGAACGAGGACAAGCGCTGGAACCCCACCTGGGACGAGGAGCAGCGCGAGAGCGGCTACGCCGGCTGGAAGAAGGCCGTCGAGCGGACCTACGGCTGGGTGGACGTGGACTGAAAGACGCCCCCGGGGTCCTTCTCAACGGGCCGCCGATGATCTAGCATCCGGTCGGTGACAGCGCCGTCACCGACCGGAGCGCGCTCCGGCCCGCCGAGAGGACCCCGCATGCCCAGACGCCTCGCCGCAGCCGTACTCGCCGCCGCCGCGGGCGCCGCGACGCTCACCGCCAGTGCCGCGCAGGCCGCTCCCGAGCCGCTCCCGGTGCCGCTCCCGGCCTCGCTCCAGCCCGCCGCGCAGCAGGGCCGGGCGGAGGTCGACTTCACCGGCATCGTCGCGCTCAGCAACTGCTCGGGGTCGCTGGTGCGGGGGCCGCGCTCCCGCGACACCGACGCCGCGCTCGTCCTGACCAACGGCCACTGCCTGGAGTCGGGGATGCCGAAGGCCGGCGAGGTCGTCGTGGACCAGCCCTCGTCCCGCACGTTCCGCCTCCTCGACCGGACGGGCCGCGGCGACCTCGGCACCCTCACCGCGACCAGGGTCGAGTACGCCACGATGACCGACACCGACGTGACCGTCTACCGGCTGAACACCACCTACGCCGCGATCAAGAGCAGGTACGGCGTGTCCGCGCTGCGCCTGTCCACGGCCAGGCCGCACGACGGCACGGAGATCCGGGTCGTGTCCGGCTACTGGCGAAAGATCTACGGCTGCCGGATCGACGCCACCGTGTACCGCCTGCGCGAGGCGGGCTGGACGTGGCGGGACTCCCTCCGCTACACGCCGCAGTGCGAGACGATCCACGGCACGTCGGGCTCTCCGATCATCAGCACCAGGACCGGCCAGGTCGTCGGCGTCAACAACACCGGCAACGACGACGGCGAGCGCTGCACCCTCAACAACCCGTGCGAGGTCGCCCGCGACGGCGAGGTCACCGTCCGCCACGGCACCCACTACGGGCAGCAGACGTACGGGCTCGCGCGCTGCCTCGGCCCCGGCAACGACGTCGTGCTGAGCAAGGCGTGCACCCTGCCCAAGCCGTGACGCCCGAACTCTGACGCCCAGACCGTGACGGTGCGGCCGGGGGGTGCGCTCACCCCTCGGCCAGCAGGCCCATCCGCAGCCGGTCGAGGGTGGCGCGCAGCAGCCGGGAGACGTGCATCTGCGACAGCCCGATCTGCTCGGCGATCTGCGTCTGGGTCTTGTTGCCGAAGAACCGCAGCAGCAGGATCGTGCGCTCCCGCTCGGGGAGGCCGTCGATGAGCGGGCCGAGGGCGTGGCCGTCGATGAAGGCCTCCAGCGCCGGGTCGTCGGAGCCGAGGTACTCGCCGACCGTGCCGTTCTCGCCGCTCGGCGACCCGTCCGCCGGCGCCTCCAGCGACAGCGGCCGGTAGGCGTCGCAGGCGATGATGACCTCGACGGTCTCCTCCTGGTCGATGCCCATGAGCTCGGCGATCTCGGCGGTGGTGGGGGAGCGGCCGTGCTCGCGGGTGAACTCCTGCACGCTGCGCTGCAGGACCGGCCGCAGCTCCTGGATGCGGCGCGACACGCGGATGCCCCACGTCTTGTCGCGGAAGTGCCGCTTCACCTCCCCGGTCACCACCGGGTAGGCGTAGGTGACGAAGCGGTCGCCGATCCCGGGGTCGAACCGGTTGATGGCCTTCACCAGCCCCAGGTAGGCGACCTGCTGGAGGTCGTCGAGCGGCTCGCCCCGGTTGGCGTACCGGCGCGCCACGCCGCGGACGAGCGGGGCGTGCATGTCGACGATGCGCGCCCGCAGCCGCTCCCTGTGCGGGTCGTCCTCCGCCAGCCGGTTCATCTCCGCGAGCAGGATCTCGGTCTGGCCGTCGTTGAACCGGGTGGACTGCGCCGACGTCATGCGGTGCTCTCCTTTGCGGACGAGGCCGGCGAGGGCGGAGGCTGTCGCTCGGTGCCGTCCCCCTACCCGCCAGAAACGCGATCACACGGATCCGCGGGGCCGCGGGGATAGACGCACCCCACGCGGGTAACCGGGCGGTGAGGCAGGAGGTGAGGTGGAGCCGTGAGCACGATCACCGAGTCGGTCATCGTCACCGTCCCGATCCGCACCGCCTACGACCAGTGGACGCGGTTCCAGGCGTTCCCCCGCTTCATGGACGGCGTGGAGGAGATCCGCCGACTCGGCGACAGGACCCTCCGCTGGACGACCCGGAACGGCCCGACGCTCGCCGGAGTGGTGACGTTCCACCGCCTGGACGAGACCACCACCCGCGTCACCGCGCAGCTGGAGCTCGACCCCGAGGGCCTCGCGGGGAGGGCCGGGGACCGGACCGGCGCGCTGACGCACCGGGTGCGGGGCGACCTGCGCCGCTTCAAGACCCTCATCGAGTCGCGCGGCGCGGGGAGCGGTCCGGCGGTCGGCGCCGCACGCGCCGACCGTCCCGAACCCTGATCGCCGCTAGGATGGGGAGGCCCCGGGCGGCGTACCGGGGAGACGGCGGTGGGGCCCGCCGTGCCCGGTCCGGGCGAACCGCGGAGCACGACCGCCGACGGTCCCTACCGGTGAACGCTGTCGCTACTGGTAGGAGCACGCCATGCCCTCCCCTCCCGTGGACCCCGATGTCGATCTGCACGACCCGCGGCAGCGGGCCGAACTGCCCCGGGCGCCGTGGGCGACGCTCGGCGCGATCTCGGCGGGCGGCATGCTCGGCGCGCTGGCCCGGCACGGGCTGAGCACCGCGTTCCCTAACGGGCCGGGGGAGTTCCCGTGGGGGATCTTCTGGGTCAACGTCTCAGGCTGCCTGCTGATCGGCGTGCTGATGGTGCTGATCACCGAGGTGCGTCCGGCGCATCCGCTGGTCCGGCCGTTCCTCGGGGTCGGGGTGCTCGGCGGCTTCACCACGTTCTCGACCTACGCCGTCGACGTCCAGCGGGCGGTGGAGCACGGCGCGCCGCGCGTCGGGCTGGCCTACCTCGCGCTGACGCTGGCCGCCGCGCTCGCCGCCGTCCTCGCGGGAGTGCGGCTGACGAGGGCGCTCACCCGCCGCCGGGCACCGGAGGACGCCGCGTGACGCTCCTGCTGATCGCGCTGGGCGCCGCGGCCGGCGCCCCGCTGCGCTACCTGACCGACCGGGCGGTGCAGGCCCGGCACGACTCGGTGTTCCCCTGGGGGACGTTCACCGTCAACGTGGCGGGATCGTTCATCCTCGGCCTGCTCGCGGCACTCCCGGTGGACGGCGGTGTGATGGCGTTCGCCGGGACGGGTTTCTGCGGCGCCCTGAGCACGTACTCGACGTTCGGCTACGAGACGCTGCGGCTGGCCGAGACAGGAGCCCGCTCCTACGCGCTGCTCAACGCGGCGGCCAGCATCGCCGCGGGCCTCGGCGCCGCCTACTGCGGGATGGTCGTCGCGCAGGCGCTCCCCGGGACGTGAATCCACCCCGGCGGACGAGTTCGCCGGGGCGGAATCGGGGGAGAACGCTGGTGCGGCCCAGGCTCGCAGTTCGGGGCACTTGGCTCCGAGCCGACGAGTGGGCCGCGACGTGACTCTGCCCCGCGGGCCGTGACCGTAAACCGGAAGGTGTCTGAAGTGTCACGCGGAGGGCAGTACGGCATGCCGCGCGGGGCATGGTCGCGGCCGTGCCGGGCATGGGCGGGAGCGCTCCGGGTAGCAGGTCGCCATGGCGAGCTCAGGGCGGCGGATGCGGGTCCTCGTGGCCGGGTGGCCGAGCTTCCTGCACGGTGAGGCCACGGCGGGCGACGTGCTGGCGATGGAGGCGGTGCGGCAGGGGCTGGCCGCGGCCGGCGTGGAGTGCGATCTGGCGTGGAGCCCCGTCTTCCGTCCGGGCGGCCTCGGCCTCGACCACGCCGATCCCGCCGCCTACACGCACGTGGTGTTCGCCTGCGGGCCGCTGCACGGGCGGCAGGTCGAGGAGCTGCACCGCCGCTTCGCGCGCTGTGTCCGCGTCGCCGTCGGCGTCTCGGTCCTCGATCCGGACGACCCCGCGGTGACCGGGTTCGACGCCGTCCTGCCGCGCGACACGCCGACGGCGGCGCCGCGGCACGACCTGGCGGCGCTGCCGGAGAGCCCGTCGGTGCCCGTCGTCGGGGTCGTCCTCGCGCCGGGCCAGCGGGAGTACGGGCCGCGGCGGCTGCACGACCGCGTCGACCGGGAGCTGGCGGGCTGGCTCGCCGCGCGCGAGTGCGCGCGGCTGCCGCTGGACACGCGGCTCGATCCGCGCGACTGGCGCATGTTCGGCACGGCCGCCGAGTTCGAGTCGGTGCTGCGCAGGCTCGACCTGGTGGTGACGACCCGGCTGCACGGCCTCGTCCTGGCGCTGAAGAACGGGGTCCCCGCGCTGGCCGTGGACCCGGTCGCGGGCGGCGCGAAGGTGACCGCGCAGGCGCGGGCCTGGTCGTGGCCCGCCGTGCTCACGATCCCCGAGCCGGCGGCCGGTCCGGGCGGGGCGGCGGAGCCGCTGCTGGACGCGGCGGAGCTGGACCGGTGGTGGGCCTGGGCGCTGTCGCCGGAGGGGGCCGGGCGGGCGGCGGCGGTCCCGGCGGACGGGAGCATGATCGGCGAGCTGCTGGACGTCCTCGGCGCGCGTTAAGGACCGGATATTTCGGGCAGTTTCTGCATTTCAGACGCAGGAAGGAGCGTCCGCCATGCGGCATGAGGAGTTCATCGGACAGGTCCAGCACCGCGCCCACCTCTCCGGGCACGGCGAGGCCGAGCGGGCGACACGGGCCGTCCTGGAGACCCTCGGCGAACGGATACCCGAGGGCCTCGCCGACAACCTCGCGGCGCAGCTGCCGCACGAGATCGGCGAGCATCTGCGCCGGACGGAGGTCTACGGCGGCGCGGGAAGCGGCGAGCGGTTCGACCGGCACGACTTCATCGAGCGGATCGCGGTCCGCTCCGGCGCCGACGAGCCACGCTCGGCCTACCTGGCCCGCGTCGTGCTGGAGGTGACCGACGAGGCGACCGAGGGGGCGGTGACGGAGAAGGTGCGGCACAGCCTCCCCGCGGACCTCCGGGACCTGGTGGCGGCCGGCCACAACGGCTGAGCGCCGGGCCCGGCCCGCGAGACGGCCGCGGGGGGGCCGGTTGCCCCGCG
>NZ_JBFARO010000213.1:0-8920 GCF_040677125.1 Actinomadura sp. NPDC049382 | reverse complement strand
ATCGCCGCCGACCACCCGGCGCGCGGCGCGCTCGCCGCCGGCGGCGACCCGCTCGCCATGGCCGACCGCGGCGAGCTGCTCGACCGGCTGTGCACGGCGCTGGAGCGCCCCGGCGTGGACGGCGTCCTCGCCACCCCCGACGTCGCCGAGGACCTGCTGCTCCTCGGCGCCCTGGACGGCAAGGTCGTGATCGGCTCGATGAACCGGGGCGGGCTCGCCGGCTCCGCGTTCGAGATCGACGACCGGTTCACCGCCTACAGCGCCGACGGGATCGCCGCGTCCCGCTTCGACGGCGGCAAGGTGCTGCTGCGGGTGGACGACGACGACCCGGCGACCCCGCGCACCCTGGAGAGCTGCGCCCGCGCGGTGTCGGCGCTCGCCGGGCACGGGCTGATGGCGATGGTGGAGCCGTTCATCGCCCGCCGGGTGGACGGCCGCGTCCGCAACGACCTCAGCCCCGAGGCGATGATCCGGGCGATCGCGATCGGGTCCGGGCTCGGCACGACCTCCGCGCGCACCTGGCTGAAGGTCCCCGTCGTCCCGGACATGGAGCGCGTCATGGCCGCCTCCACGCTGCCCGCGCTGCTGCTGGGCGGCGAGGTGTCCGCCGATCCGCGCGCCGCCCGCGACGGCTGGCGCCGCGCGATGCGGCTGCCGACCGTGCGGGGCCTGGTCGTCGGCCGCTCCCTTCTTTACCCTGCCGACGGCGATGTGGCCGGAGCCGTGGACGCAGCAGTGGAGGTCATATGAGCACGAGACTCACCGTGGGCCAGGCGGTCATCCGCTTCATGGCGGCGCAGTACAGCGAGCGGGACGGCGAAGAGCGGCGCTTCTTCGCCGGATGCTTCGGGATCTTCGGGCACGGCAACGTCGCCGGGCTCGGCCAGGCGCTGCTGGAGCACGCCGACGACTTCCCGTACTACATGGCCCGCAACGAGCAGGCGATGGTGCACACGGCGTCCGGCTACGCCCGGATGAACGACCGGCTGTCCACGTTCGCCTGCACGACGTCCATCGGGCCCGGCGCGACCAACATGGTCACCGGTGCCGCGCTGGCGACCATCAACCGGCTGCCGGTGCTGCTTCTGCCCGGTGACATCTTCGCGACCCGTGCCGCCAACCCCGTCCTCCAGGAGCTGGAGGACGCGCGGTCCTACGACGTGTCGGTCAACGACTGCTTCAAGCCGGTGTCGAAGTACTGGGACCGCGTCAACCGTCCCGAGCAACTCCCCAGCGCGCTGCTGGCGGCGATGCGCGTCCTCACCGACCCGGCCGAGACCGGCGCCGTCACGCTCGCGCTGCCGCAGGACGTCCAGGCGGAGGCGTACGACTGGCCGGACGAGCTGTTCGACCGCCGGGTGTGGCGCATCCCGCGCCCCGTCCCCGAACCGGCCGCGATCGAGGAGGCGGCGGCCGTCCTCCGGTCGGCCGAGCGCCCGCTCATCGTCGCGGGCGGCGGCGTGATCTACTCGCGGGCCACCGACGAACTGCGCGCCTTCGCCGAGCGCACCGGCATCCCGGTCGCCGAGACGCAGGCGGGCAAGGGCGCCCTGCCGTGGGACCACGAGTGCTCGGTCGGTGCGATCGGCGCGACCGGCACCACGGCCGCGAACGCCCTCGCTCGCGAAGCCGATGCCGTCGTCGGCATCGGCACCCGCTACAGCGACTTCACCACCGCCTCGCACAGCCTGTTCGCCGACCCGGGCGTCCGGTTCGTCAACATCAACGTCGCCCGTCCCGACGCCCTCAAGCTCGCCGGGACGGCGGTCGTCGCCGACGCCGGGGAGGCGCTCCGGGCCCTCGGCGCCGCGCTCGGCGGCCACTCCGTCCCGGACGCGTACCGCGCGAAGACCCGGGAGCTCGCCGGGCGGTGGAACGCCGTCGTCGACGGGGCGTACGGCGCGCGCGGCGACGGGCTCCCCGCGCAGGCCGCGGTCATCGGGGTCGTCAACGAGCTGTCCGGCCCCCGCGACGTCGTCGTCTGCGCGGCCGGGTCCATGCCCGGCGACCTGCACAAACTGTGGCGGACGCGGGACCCCAAGGGCTACCACGTCGAGTACGGCTACTCCTGCATGGGCTACGAGATCGCCGGCGGCCTCGGGGTGAAGATGGCCGCCCCCGACCGCGAGGTGTTCGTCCTCGTCGGCGACGGCTCGTACCTGATGATGGCGCAGGAGCTGGCCACGGCCGTCGCCGAGGGCGTCAAGCTCGTCGTCGTCCTCATCGAGAACCGCGGCTACGCCTCCATCGGGAACCTGTCCGAGAGCGTCGGCGCCGAGCGGTTCGGCACCCGCTACCGGGCCCGTACCGGCACCGGGCTGGACGGCGACGTCCTGCCCGTCGACCTCGCCGCCAACGCCGCCAGCCTCGGCGCCGACGTGCTGCGCGCCGAAGGCGTCGACGGGTTCCGGGACGCGCTCCGCGCGGCGGTCGCGTCGCCGCGCACCACCGTCGTCCACGTCGAGACCGACCCGCTCGCCCCCGCCCCGGACAGCGAGGCGTGGTGGGACGTCCCCGTCGCCGAGGTCTCCGCGCTGGAGTCCACCGCGCGGGCCCGCGCCCGCTACGAGGACGACAAGAAGACCCAGCGCCACCACCTCTGAAACCCCTGAAAGGAACCCCCATGCGCTCGATTCAGCACCGGATCGGCGGTGTCCCGGTCGGCGGGAGCACCGCGGCGCCCGTGCACGACCCCGCGACCGGGCAGCAGACCGGAGAGGTCGTGCTGGGCCGCCGGGCCGAGGTGGACGCCGCCGTCGGCGCCGCCTCCCGCGCCTTCGCGACGTGGCGGGAGGTGTCCCTCACCCGGCGGGCGCGGATCATGTTCGCGCTGCGCGACCTGCTGGAGCGGCACGAGGACGAGCTGGCCCGGCTGATCACCGCCGAGCACGGCAAGGTGCTGGACGACGCCCGCGGCGAGGTCGTGCGGGGCCGCGAGGTCGTCGAGTTCGCGTGCGGGATCCCGCAGCTGCTCAAGGGCGAGTACTCCGACCAGGTGTCGACCGGCGTGGACGCGTTCTCGTTCCGGGAGCCGCTCGGCGTGTGCGCGGGCATCGTCCCGTTCAACTTCCCGGTCATGGTGCCGCTGTGGATGCACCCGATCGCGATCGCCTGCGGGAACGCGTTCGTGCTGAAGCCGAGCGAGCGCGTCCCGTCCGCGTCGAACCTGGTCGCCGAGCTGTACGCCGAGGCGGGCCTGCCGGACGGGGTGTTCAACGTGCTGCACGGCGACGCCGAGACCGCCGACGCGCTCATCGCGCACCCGGGCGTCGCGGCGGTGTCGTTCGTCGGGTCCACGCCCGTCGCCCGGCACGTGCACGAGGCGGCGAGCGCCGCCGGCAAGCGGGTGCAGGCCCTCGGCGGCGCCAAGAACCACGCGGTCGTGCTGCCCGACGCCGACCTCGACCTCGCCGCCGACCAGATCACCGCGGCGGCCTACGGGTCCGCCGGGCAGCGCTGCATGGCGATCTCGGTCGCGGTCGCCGTCGGGGACGCCGCCGACCCGCTGATCGAGCGGCTCGCCGACCGGGCCCGCGCGATCACGGTCGGGCCGGGCGCCGACCCGGCCAGCGAGATGGGCCCGCTGATCAGCGCGGCGGCGCGGGAGCGGGTCGGCGGGCGCGTCGCGGACGCCGAGCGCGCCGGCGCCAAGCTCGTCGTCGACGGCCGCGACCTGCCCGGCCCCGGCTTCTTCGTCGGCCCCTGCCTGCTGGACGGCGTCACCACCGACATGCCCGCCTACACCGAGGAGATCTTCGGGCCGGTGCTGGCCGTGCTGCGCGCCGCGACCCTGGACGAGGCGGTCGCGCTGGTCAACGCCAACCCCTACGGCAACGGCACGGCCGTCTTCACCTCGTCCGGGGCGGCGGCGCGGCGGTTCCAGCGGTCGGTGCACGTCGGGATGATCGGGATCAACGTCCCCGTCCCGGTGCCGATGGCGTTCTACTCCTTCGGCGGCTGGAAGGCGTCGCTGTTCGGTGACACCCACGTCCACGGGCCCGAGGGCGTCCGGTTCTACACCCGGGCGAAGGCCGTCACGTCCCGCTGGCCGGAGCCGTCCGCGCCCTCCGGGCCGTCCGAAACCGCCTCCATGGCCTTTCCCACGGCGCGCTGACCCAGAGATTGTCCTGGGGTTTTGCCAGGCGGCCGGTGATCGTTCACCGGCGGTTCAGGGGCGGCGACCAGGCTCCCGCGTGATCCCCTTACGTGAAGGAGTCCCCCATGTCCGTGACCCGTCGCGGAGTCGTCAAGGGCGGCGCGGCCGGCGCGCTGTCCATCGCCCTCGCCGGAAGCCTGGAGGGAATCTTCCAGACCTCCGCGGGCGCCGACACCGGTGAGGCGTTCGGCTACGGCCCGCTCATCCCCGACCCCAAGGGCGTCCTGGACCTGCCCAGGGGCTTCCAGTACAAGGAGCTGTCGGTGGAAGGCGACCCCATCTCCGAGGGCGTCGTCGTTCCCGGCCACCACGACGGGATGGCCACCTTCCCCGGCAGCCGGCACGGCCGCACCCGGCTGGTGCGCAACCACGAGCAGGGCACCAACGGCACCCGCGCGGTCGGCCGCCCCGAGCTGACCTACGACCCGGCCGTCAACGGCGGCACCACCACCCTGGAGGTCGACAGCCGCGGCAACCTGCTGTCGCAGTACGTCAGCCTCGCCGGGACGGCGGTCAACTGCGCCGGCGGCCGCACCCCGTGGGGCACCTGGCTGACCTGCGAGGAGACCGAGGGCGTCAAGGGCGAGACCAAGAGCCACGGCTGGGTGTTCGAGGTCGACCCGGACGGCCGCCGCACCGAGCCCGTCCCGCTGACCGGCCTCGGCCGGTTCGCGCACGAGGCCGTCGCCGTCGACCCGCACACCCTCACCGCCTACCTCACCGAGGACGCGTCCGGGCCGTTCGGGCTGTTCTACCGGTTCCGGCCCCGCGCCCACCACGGCGGCTACCACGCCTACATGCGGGGCGGGAAGCTGGAGGCGATGAACGTCCGCGGCGTCGAGGACCTGTCCCTCGTCACCGAGCCCGGCACCCGGCTGCGCGTCGAGTGGCTGGACGTCCCGGACCCGTCGGCGAAGCAGACGTCCGTCCGCAAGCAGTTCGACACGGTCACCCGCAGCCAGAAGCTCGAAGGCTGCTGGTGGGGGCACGGCAAGGCGTACTTCGTCGCCAGCTTCTCCAACACCGAGGACGGCGCCGCGGGCGACCACGCCGGGCAGGTCTGGACCTACGACCCGCGCCACAACACGATCGAGCTCCAGCTGATCTTCAAGCCGGGCGGCCGGTTCGACGGGCCCGACAACATCACCGTCTCTCCGTACGGCGGCGGCGTGATCCTGGCCGAGGACGGCGACGGCGAGCAGTACCTCGTCGGCACCACCCGCAAGAACAAGCCGTTCGCGATGGCGCGCAACGCCCTCAACGGCAGCGAGTTCACCGGCGTCACGTTCTCCCCGGACGGCCGCACCCTGTTCGCCAACCGCCAGTCGGACCCGGGCGCGACCTACGCCATCACCGGCCCCTGGCACCGCCTCCGCGGCTAGCCGGGCCGGGCCGCGGCCGCCGGGGCCGGGCAGCCGAAGTCAGGCGAGGCCCCGGCGGGCCACCGCCGGAGGCCGGGTGCCCTCGATGGACGCCACCATGTCCAGCACCTGGCGCATCCCGTCCGCCTGGGACTCCGGCACCCGGAACCACACCGCACCCAGCCACGCGTAGACGGACGCGGCGGCGAGCAGCCCGGGATCGGGCTCCCGCGCGTCCGTCTCCAGCGTGACGAGCACGGCGCCCCCGGAGGCGGCGAGCCGCTCCACCCGGCTCGCGGGGGGCGCCGTACCCGCGTCCACGGCACCGTCCGGAACCGGTGCGTCCGGTGGAAGGACCATCCGCCGTTGCATGCTCATGCCGCCAAGCGTGGCACGATCGGAGTCCGGGGATCGTCCTTCACAGGGACGCAGGCAGATCGGAGCGTGATGGTCACCGTGGTGCTCGTCCTGGCCGGCCTGGCCGTGCTGGGCGCCGTCGTCGTGCTCGCCATGGGGCGGGGCGGCGAGCTCGCCGAGACCCATCCGGACTACGCGCCGCTCAGGCTGGACGTCGAGGGGCGCCCGATCCTCCCGTCCGGCGCCCGGATCAGGTTTCCCGCGACGATCTGGGGCTACCAGATGCAGGTGACGGACGAGGCCGTCCACCGCCTCACCGAGGCCCTGCGCGAGCGCGACGCCCGCGTGGCCGACCTCGAACGCCAGCTCCACGACCTGCGCAGGCGTGCCGGCGACGACACACCGCCGATCGGCGCGCTGCACGGCCTGGAGGAGCCCGCCGAGCAGGTCGTGCTCCGCAAGGAGACCGCGCCCGCCGAGAAGCAGACCGTGCCCGCCAAGGACGAACCGGGGGAGGAGCACCGATGAGCGAAGTCGCCGTCATTGCCGAGGCCGTGTCCGCCGCGCCGCCCGAGCGGGTCTTCGAGATCCTCACCGACTGGCCGCGGCACGCCGAGTGGATGCCGTTCACCAGCGCCGAGGGCGGCACCAAGGCCGGCGACGAGATCAGCGCGCGGACGGGCATCGGCCCGGTCGGGTTCGTCGACACCATGGTCATCACCGACTGGCAGGACGGCCGGCGCGTCGCCGTCCGGCACACCGGCCGCATCGTGCGCGGCGAGGCGTGGTTCAAGGTCGTCCCCGAGGGGACGGGCAGCCGCGTCGTCTGGGCGGAGCGCATCGACCTCCCGTTCGGCCCGCTGGGCCGCGCCGGCTGGCTCGTCGCCGGCCCGGTCGTGAAGGCGTTCCTGCGGCTCGGGCTCCGCCGCCTGGCCGTTCTGTCGGAGGCGTGAGGTAGAACGGGGCGCGTGAGCACCGCGATCATCGGCGAGGACGGGCGGGGACGCTGCCCGTGGGGGCTGTCGACGCCCGACTACATCGCCTACCACGACGACGAGTGGGGCCGTCCCGTCCGCGACGACCAGGGTCTTTACGAGCGGCTCTGCCTGGAGGCGTTCCAGTCGGGCCTGTCGTGGCTGACGATCCTGCGCAAGCGCGAGAACTTCCGCGCCGCGTTCTGCGGCTTCGACCCGGAGAAGGTCGCCGGGTTCGGCCCGGACGACGTCGAGCGCCTGATGGGCGACGCCTCCATCGTCCGGAACCGGGCGAAGATCGAGGCGGCGGTCGGCAACGCCCGCGCCGCCCTCGAGCTGCCCGGCGGCCTCGCCGCGACCGCCTGGCGGCACGCCGACCCGGCCTCCCCGGCCTACACCGACACCGCCGAGGTCCCCGCCTTCACCGACGCCTCGAAGGCGCTCTCCAAGGAGCTGAAGAAGCACGGCTTCCGCTTCGTCGGCCCCACCACCGCCTACGCCCTGATGCAGGCGTGCGGCCTCGTCGACGACCACCTCACCGGCTGCCACCGGCACGGCGCCTACCGGTAGCCGCCGCCTACCGGTAGACCGCCGCGCCGGCGTCCGGCCCGCTACTCCGACTTGGCCGCCTCCAGCAGCGGGACCTCGGCGGCCCGCCGGGCCGGGAGCGCCGACGTCGCCAGGGCGACCGCCGCCGCGCCCGCGATGACCAGCGGGAACAGCCACCACGGCGGGTTCGGCGCCAGGAACGAGCTGCCCGTCGCGACGTACATCAGGAACACGCTGCCGAGCGCCGTCCCGATGCCGAGGAGCCCGCCGAGCAGCACGACGGTCGCGGCCTCCCAGCGGACGATCGCCCTGATCTGCGCGACCGTCGCGCCGACGGCGCCGAGCAGCCCGAACTCGCGGGTCCGCTCGCCGACGCTCATCGAGACGGTCGTCGCCATCCCGAACAGGGCGAGGACGAGCGCCATCCCGATGAACCCGTAGATGACCGTCAGCCCGCTGGTCATCGCGCCCTTGGCCAGGTTCACGTAGGCGCCCTTGCCGAGGACCTCGACGCCGGGCGTGTCGGCGAACGCGCGGGCGAGGTCCCGCTCGGAGCCGCCCCGCGTGAGGACGACCTGCGCGGGCGCGTCCGGGTCGAGCCGGTCCATGGTCGCCGCCGACACCAGCGCCTGGTCGGCGAACAGGTGCGACGGGTCGTGGTAGGCGGCGGCGACCGTCAGCGGCACGCGGCCCTGCGCCCCGCGCACGACGATCCGCTGCCCCTTCTTGATCTTCTGGCCCTTCATCACCGTGGAGGTGAGGGCGATCTCGCCGTCCCCGAGCCGGGGCAGCCGCCCGCCGAGCCTCAGCACCTCCGGCAGCGCCTTCTGGTCGGCGCCCGTCACCGCCAGGTAGACCGGCAGCGGCGGCTCCTCCGGCGACGGCCGCCTCGGCGGCGGCGAGACGAGCTTGATCTGCGATGCCGTCAGCGCGGCGGCGGCGGACACGCCGGGCACGGCCGCGGCCTTGGCCACAGTGTCGCGGGGCAGCGGCGCCTGGCCGCCGGACGTCGCGCCGGTCGCGGCGATCGCGTGCTCGGCCCGCATCACCTGCTCGCCGGTCTCGGCGAACCGCGCGTCCACCGACAGCACGGTCAGCGCGGTCGCGCCGACCAGCGCCACGCCCAGCATCAGCGACGACGCCGCCGACGACACCCGGCGCGGGCTGCGGGTGATGGTGGCGCGGGCGAGCCGCCCGGCCTCGCCGCTGACGGCCGTCCCGATCCGGCCGACCAGGCCGCCGAGCGGGCCGACGAAGAACGGGGCGAGGACGGCGAGCGCCGCGACCGTCGTCATGCAGCCCAGCAGGACCATGACGCAGACGCCGATGGTGCGCTCCGGACCCGGCGGCTCCTCGTACCTGATCCCGAAGACGCCGCCGAAGAAGATCCACGCGCACGCGAAGATGGCGAGCGCGCCGATCACCCGTCGCCATCAGCAGCGCGCCGAGGTTGGCGTAGCCGATGCCGAGCTGCCGGTAGTCGCGGGTCGTCTCGGCGATCTTCTCGGTCGGGAAGTCGGCGA
>NZ_JBFARO010000212.1:0-8936 GCF_040677125.1 Actinomadura sp. NPDC049382 | reverse complement strand
GCCGCCGCAGCGCCGGGACGAGCAGCACCGCGAGGACGAGCGGGACGGCCAGCGCGGTCAGCGCCGGCCCGCGGGCGTGCGGGTCGGCGAGCAGCGCCAGTAGGCCCACCAGCGAGTAGGCGGAGGTGGTGATGACGCCGCCGGCCAGGATCACCGCCGTGGCGAGCGGTGCCGACGCCCCGCCGCGGCGGAACTGCCGGAACGTGTAGACGACGCTCACCGCGGGGCCCGCCGGAAGCGTCGTGGACAGCGCGTTGCCCGCGTAGGTGATCGCGAACGCGCGGCGCAGCGGCATGCGCAGCCCGCCGACGCGCAGCAGCCGGCGCTGCAGCCGGGCGAACGCGCCCATCGACCCGGCCACGGCCAGCACGACCATCGTGAGCCAGCCCGGATCGGCGTGCGCCGCGGCCGACCAGATGGCGCCGAGGTCGGGCAGTTCGTCGCGGTAGAGGGGGAAGGCGGCGAGCGCGCCCAGGACCAGCGCCCACTGGACGAGGAGACCCGCTTTGCGCCGCCACCACGGGCGCGGCGCCGCTCGGTCGTCATGCCCGCCGGGGAGCGGGAACGGGGACTCGGCGTCGGCCAAAAGGGGCCCGGCGCTGGCCGAAATGGGCGCGGCGCTGGCCGAAGGGGGCGCGGCGGTGGCCGAAAGGGGCTTGATGTCGGCCGGCGGGGGCTCGGCGTCGCCCGGAGGGCGGACCGGTGCCGTGACTGTCTCATGCATGTCCCGGTCACCTCGCAAGCTCGCCCGCAATGCGCAACCTATGGCCCGCCTATGACATTCCCCCGGGTCCGGAAACGAACCGCAAAGAGACCCCTGCCACACGCGTCACCGGCGGCCGCGGCCCGCGGGCGCGCGGACGCGCGGTCAGGGCCGCCGCGTCGGGTTGACGGCGTCGGACTCGGCGGCGGTGTCCGGGCGGGGGCGCTCGTCGTCGCCGTCCCGCGCGGCCTGCCGCTCGTACTCGGTGATGCCGAGCCCGTCCCTGCTCTGCTCGGGCTCCTCGATCACCAGGTCGTCGGGCGGGTCGGTCACGTACTCCTCGGTCAGGCCGATCTCCTCGTCCTGATCGTTGTCGCCCATGTCGTCGATGTCGTCGCGGAAGTCGCGCGACTCACCGGGCCTGCGTGCCCTCATCATTCCCTCCCGGTTCGTCTGGTTTTCACCTGATCGAACC
Organism: Actinomadura sp. NPDC049382; assembly: GCF_040677125.1. NCBI lineage: Bacteria > Bacillati > Actinomycetota > Actinomycetes > Streptosporangiales > Thermomonosporaceae > Actinomadura > Actinomadura sp. NPDC049382. Next base: position 7,758 of record NZ_JBFARO010000212.1, on the reverse strand, counting down.
GGTATCCCCGCTGACCGGAGCCCTACTCGTGATCGCGGACGGCTCTGTCCGCGGTCGCGGACCGCCCTACCCACGGTCGCGGACCGCGACGAGCCCGCCGATGACGCCGATGTACGCGCTCCCGTCCGGACCGATCGTGATGGGCGCCCAGTTGTTGTCGAACCACTTGCCCGTGCCCGTGAGCACCTTGTAGGCGGTCTTGCCCGTGTGGACGTCCACCGCGGTCAGGTACCAGGCGTCGATGAGGTCCCGGCGGGGCTCCTTCGTGTACAGGTACAGCAGCCCGTTGGGCACCGACACCTTCGGCACGGTGGACGGCGAGCGCTCCTGGCTCGTCCAGACGGTCTCGCAGCCCTTCCCATCGGACTTCACGTCCACACGGCTCACCCCGCCCACGGACGACCCTCCCGGCGGAAGCTCGAAGAAGTTGCGGTAGCCGTAGTTGTTCTCGACGAACAGGCTGTTCCCGTAGCCGATGAGGGAGTTGTCCGTCGCGCTGGCCCCGCTGCCGAACACGGGGATCTGGCAGACGAGTTCACCGTCGTCCCTGCGCCGGACGATGACGTGCATGCGGTCGTCGGCGTTGTCGGTGATGGCCACGTAGCCGTCACCGAAGAACGTGGGAGTCGTCCCCGAACCCTGGTCGATCTGGCCAGGCTTGCGTCCGGTACCTCTGTCATAGGGCTGGCGCCACACGACCGTGGGCATGCCGCTCGCGTCGGCTCGCATCTGGTACAGCGCGTGGTCGGAGACGATGGAGACGCCGTCCTCGCCCCCGGCGAAGGAGTTCTGGATGCTCTCCCCGGTGAGCCGCGTCATCCGGACGGTGCCCGAGTCCGGGTCCACCGTGCCGACCCGCCCGTTCCGGGTGATCCACCAGATCAGGCCGTCCCAGTCGGGCCCGACTGCGGTGATCGGGTCGCATTCGCCCTTCGGCCAAGGATTCGTCCACGTGGCGCAGTCATGGGGCAGGTGGCCGCTCAGGTCCCAGTCGTCGGTCACCGTGAAGCGCCACCTGCCGTCCGGCCCCTTCTCGTGCGCGAACCGGCGCAGGTGGAAGGCCGAATCCGCCAGGACGGCGCGGTCCTGCGGGTCCAGGTAGTAGTACGCGCCGCCCGACGTGTCGGTGAGCACCTTGTCGAGGCTCAGCGAGAACACGGCCTGGACGGTCGACGGCCGCGGCGGCAGGTCGTAGGTCGCCAGGTCCTTGAGCGTCTTCGGGTCGATCAGTCGCAGGACGAAGTTCTGCCCGCGCGTGCACTGCGCGACGATCAGGCCCGTCCGCCGCGCGAACGTCACCGTGGAGCACAGCCCCGGCAGGCCGCCGCCCTTGGCCTCGTTGAGCACCTCGGGATCGCGGCCGAGCGGCCCTGGGAACGGGTAGGTGTCGGACGCGTAGCTATCGGCGTGCATCGACGACGTCCCCACCGGCCCCTGGTGCGGGTTGGCCGGAACAGGCCGCCCGGGGAGCGGCCGCGGCGTCGCTGGCCCGCCCACGTACGCCGGGACGAAGCCCTTCCCCGGGCCGTCGGGGATCGGGGCGGCCGCCGCGGGGGCCGCGAGGCCGGCGGTGGTGAGGCCCGCGGTCAGGAGGGCGGCGAGCAGGGGTCTGCGCATGACGGGCTCCAAGACGGACGACGGCGGCCCGGTCGCGCCCTCCGGGGTGATCCACAGCGTAAACGGTGATCGTCGATCGCGCTCGGATGGTTACGATCCGGTCATGGGCGTACAAGCTGTGATCTTCGACTGGGGCGGCACCCTGACCCCGTGGCACGACCTCGACCTCACCGACATGTGGCGCGCGATCTGCTCCGCCCACCTGCCGCCGGACGCCGTCGAGAAGGCCGCCGCCGCGCTCGCCGAGGCCGAGCTGGAGCTGTGGCGCCGCGGCACCGAGGAGCACCGCAGCGCCACGCTCGCCGAGGCGTTCGAGATGGCCGGGGTGGAGCCCACCGAGGACCTCCTCGCGGCGCACTTCGAGACCTGGACCCCGCACACCCACACCGACCCCGCCGTCCCCGGCCTCTTCCACGCCCTCCGCGAGCGCGGCATCAAGATCGGCGTCCTGTCCAACACCATCTGGACCCGCGAGTGGCACGAGCGCGTCTTCGCCCGCGACGACGTCCTCGGCATGCTCGACGGCGCCGTCTACTCCAGCGAGATCCCCTGGACGAAGCCGCACGCCGAGGCGTTCCGCGCCGCCATGGACGCCGTCGGCGCCACCGACCCCGCGTCCTGCGTCTTCGTCGGCGACCGCCCCTACGACGACATCCACGGCGCCAAGTCGGCCGGGCTGCGCGCCGTCCAGCTGTGGCACCAGACCACCCACGCCTTCCAGCGCCCCGGCCTCACACCGCCCGACGCCCTGATCCACACCCTGGACGAACTGCTCCCGCACGTAGAGCGCTGGTACGCCTGACCGGCGCCGGGAGCGGAGCAACAGGCGGAGCTCAGACGCTTCGGGGGTCAGGGGCGGCGCGCCACGATCAGGTCGCGGGTGATGGCCTGGTCCACGCGGTGGCGGAAGCTCCGGTAGGCGTCGGAGTCCTGGACGTCCAGGCCGGCGGTGCGGAGGATGTCGGCGAGTTGCTCGCGGCGGCCGACGAAGGTGTTCCAGGAGATCCCGATGGCGCCGCCCGGGCGCAGCAGCCGCGCCCATTCGGGGACGGCGGCGGCCAGCAGGTCGACGGGGCTGCGTGACAGCTGCGGCTTGCCCTTGCGGCCCGGCTGCGCGCCCTTGGGGCGGCTGCCGTGCTGGACGCCGTACGGGGCGTCCGTGACGATCAGGTCGAACGAGGCGGGCCGGAAGAACTTGCCGGCGCCCACGGAGTCGGCGTTGACGACCGTGATCTCCATCGTCTCGCCGCTCTTGTAGCGCTCCTTGGACGCCCCGAACGTCACGTGGAGGCGGCGCCCGAGGACGGCCTTCTCGCGCCGGATGTTGGCCGTCTCGGCCTGGTGCTTGACCCGGTTGTTCTTCAGCCAGGTCTTGATGAAGGCCGCGTAGGCGTCGAAGTCCTTGGCGTCGATGTCGATTCCGGCGGCGTCCAGGCCGTACATCATCGCCTGGTTGAGGGTGGTGCCCCGCCCGCACATGGGATCCAGGACGCGGGGGCGGCCGGTCACCAGGTCCATGGGCGAGTCCATCGCCATCGCGGTGACGTTCAGCAGCAGCTTGGTGAAGTACTCGTTCGTCTTGCCGGAGTACTTCTGGATGGTCAGCAGGTCGCTGCCGAACAGGTCGAGGGGCTGGAGCGCGACCGGCCGGAGCAGCTCGCCCTCGATCTGGAACAGCGCGTAGAGACCCGACAGGTTCGACAGGAGGCGGACGTCCTGCTCCGTCAGCTCGTCGGCGGAGAATGTCACATAGGGGACGCCGCCCATGGCCGTCTCGCGGATGTCGCCCAGGCGCCCGCCCAGGGCCTGTTCGCTGAACACCGTCAGCTCCGCCTTCAGCAAGTCGGCGGCGGCCTGGGCGTAGACGCGGTTGTGCGAAGGGGTGACGAGGAGGCCGTACGCGGTCATTCGCAGAACCCTATTGGAAGGTCGGAGCGGAGACCGCCGGGACGATGGCCCGGCGGTCTCCGCGCGGCCCTTGGACGGGCCGCTCCTCCCCGGTCAGGCGGCCCGCGCGGGACGGTCCGAAGGCGCCGCGTCGTCGGCGGGAGCGTCTGGTGCGGCGGGAGCGTCCGGTGCGGCGGGCAGCGCCCGCGCGCGCTCGTCCGGGCCCTCGGCGGCGGGCAGGTCCGGGAGGTGCCGCGCGGCGGCGGCCAGCAGCTCGTGCACCCGGGCCGTGAGGCTCGCGAGGTCGGCCCGCGCCACGTCCGCCTGCGCCTGGGCGATGCGCGCCTGGCGCCGCGCGGCGTCGCGCTCGGCCGCGAGCCGGTTCAGCTGTTCGTGGTAGGCGTCCCGCAGCTCGTCGAGGGCGCTGCGCCCGCCCTCCGTCGGAGTCGTGGTCACGTCTGGGCTCCTCCCCCGAGTAGTCCCCTCTACCGGGACCAACGCGATCGGTGCCGCGCTTCGTTCCCGCCGTGCGGAAGATCACTCACCCGGTTCGGGGCGGGGCGCGAGGGCCGCGGGCGGCAGCCCGGGGAACGCCTCCGGCGGCGCCGCGGCGCCCGCCCGCGCCCGCCACCGGGCCGACCGTGCCATCGCCCGCTGGGCGCTGTCGGCGGCGAACGCCCGCAGGTCGGGGGCGGAGAGGCCGGCGAGGCCGACGTAGGCGGCGGCGAGGTCGTCCTCCAGCGCCGCCGCGAGCCGGGCGGCGCTGCGCGCGTCGGTGACCCGGACGGGCAGCCGGTAGGCGGCCGCCGCCGGGTCCGGGTCGCCGGACAGGATCGACGCCAGCTCGTCGCGCTGGGCCCGGTGGCCGTTCCACATGTCCTTCGCGGTCTGCCGCAGCGTGCCGCGCAGCCGGGCCCCGAGCACCCCGTACCCGTACACGGCCGCGTGCTCGGCCGACACCGCCGTCCGCAAGGCTTCGGTGTCGGACCTGGAGCGGACGGCCGGGACCTCGCCCCTGACCGTCCTGGCATGGCCCGCTTCACAGGCGCCGATGCTGGCGAGCAACTGCGCCAGCGCGGGGCTTACCTTGGCGGCGTCGGCCGTCCGCGCGCGCGCCGCGCCTTCCTCAGCGTCGCGCAGGAAGGCGAGCGCCTGCGCGGAGCCGGCGGGGACCGGGGGAGCGGGACTGGCGGACGGCATCGCGCCGCCCTCGCCCGCCCTGTCGCCCGAGCCCGGCACGTAGTGCCTCTTCAGGACCTCCAGGTGCCGGCGGTGGTGCGCGAGGACCGGATCGAGCCGGTCGGCGGGCACCGCACCCGATGACCGCGCCGCCTCGTAGGCCGCGATCAGGTGCTGCTCGGACGCGATCGCGCCGACGAGCACCGCGACGCCGGTGCGCCCGGCCGGGGACGACGCCGACGACTCCGCCGCGCAGCCCGCCAGCCACGGCAGGAGCAGGGCGCCCCCGCCGATCGCCCCGCCCAGCACGGCCCCCCGCCGCAGCAGCGCGCGCCGCGACATCGCCTCCTCGGGCGAGCGCGGCAGGGCGTTCGGCAAGGGAGTCTCCTCACCCGGTGGCACGGTGGTGGAGGCCCGTCGCGGTCGCGGGATACGGACGCGTCCATCGGGCCAGCTCAAGCATTCCATATCCGCCGCGCCGGTGAGCCGCCGGAAAGACCGACGCGGTCCCCGGCTGTCGATACCCTTGAGGTGTCGACGGACGAACGGTGACATCCGCGATCGCAGGCGTGACAACAGAGGGAACACGAGGAGGGCCCATGAGCGTCGAGTCCAGCGGTGGCCGCGCTCAGGGCGGGCGCGGTCCCGGCAGGCGCGCCGACGCCTCCGCGCGTCCCGCGCGCGACACGGCCATCGACCGGCTGACCCGGCTGGTGGAGCCCGCCGTGGCCGAGATCGGCCTCGACCTGGAGGAGGTCGACGTCCGCCCGGCCGGGCGCCGCCGCCTCGTGAAGATCGTGGTGGACGGGGACGGCGGGGTCGACCTCGACGCCGTCGCCCGGGTGAGCGAGGCCGCCTCCCGGCTGCTCGACGAGTCCGACGTGATGGGGACCTCGCCCTACGTGCTGGAGGTGACCTCGCCCGGCGTCGACCGACCCCTCACCGAGCCGCGGCACTGGCGCCGCGCCGTCGGCCGGCTGGTCGTCGCGCCGCTGGCCGAGGGCGGGCAGGTCGAGGGCCGCGTGGTCGCGGCCGACGACGCCGCCGTCGAGATCGACGTCGTCCAGAAGCGGCGCGGCAAGGGCGCCGGGACGCAGACCGCGCGGCGCAGGTTCGGCCTGGACGAGCTGGGGCGCGGCCGGGTCCAGGTGGAGTTCAAACCCCTGGAGCGGACGGCCGACGATAAGCGTTCTCCGGCTGAGCCGGACTAGAGGGGGGAACCTCGTGGACATCGACATGACCGCCCTGCGGGGCCTGGAGAGCGAGAAGGACATCTCGCTCGACGTGGCCGTCAAGGCCATCGAAGACGCCCTGCTGATCGCCTACCACCGGACGGAGGGCGCGGCGCCGAAGGCGCGCGTCGAGCTGGACCGGCAGAGCGGGCACGTGACCGTCTGGGCGACCGAGACCGACGAGGAGGGCAACGACCTCCGCGAGTACGACGACACCCCGACCGGTTTCGGCCGCATCGCGGCGACCACCGCGAAGCAGGTGATCCTGCAGCGGCTGCGCGACGCCGAGGACGAGCTGACCTTCGGCGAGTACGCCGGCCGCGAGGGCGACATCGTCAGCGGCATCATCCAGCAGGGCAAGGACCCGCGCAACGTGCTGGTCGACCTCGGCCGCATCGAGGCCGTCCTGCCCCCGCAGGAGCAGGTGCCCGGCGAGCGCTACGAGCACGGCGAGCGGCTGCGCGCCTACGTGGTGCAGGTCCGCAAGGGCCACCGGGGCCCGTCGGTGCAGCTGTCGCGCACGCACCCGAACCTCGTCCGCAAGCTGTTCGCGCTGGAGGTCCCGGAGATCGCCGACGGCACCGTGGAGATCGCCGCGATCGCCCGCGAGGCCGGCCACCGCACCAAGATCGCGGTGCGCTCGCGCAAGTCCGGCGTGAACGCCAAGGGCGCGTGCATCGGCCCGCTCGGCGGCCGGGTCCGCAACGTGATGGCCGAGCTGCACGGCGAGAAGATCGACATCGTCGACTGGTCGGACGACCCCGCGGAGCTCGTCGGGAATGCGCTGTCGCCCGCGCGGGTTTCCCATGTCGAGGTCGTCGACGCCGACGCCCGGGTCGCCCGGGTGATCGTCCCCGACTACCAGCTGTCCCTCGCCATCGGCAAGGAGGGGCAGAACGCGCGGCTCGCCGCCCGGCTGACCGGCTGGCGGATCGACATCAGGTCCGACACCGAGCCGGTGCGGCCCCCCGCGGAACCCGCCGAGCCCGGCCAAACCGGATCTTCTACGTCAGGAGAGCATGCGACAGGCCCCGCGGACGCCTCGGCGCGGTAGACTCATGAAACGTGGCCGGGCGGCCCCTGTTCGCACGTGTGTGGGCTGCCGGGTTCGCACGGCCAAGTCCGGCTTGCTGCGCCTGGTGGTGGTCGAGGGCGTCATCGTCCCCGATCCTCGCGGGCGGCTGCCGGGACGGGGTGCGCATCTGCACCCCGACCTGGGGTGTCTCGAGCTCGCAGAGCGGCGTCGGGCGTTCCCGCGGGCGTTCCGCCTGCCGGGGCCGCTCGACGGTGGTGCGCTGCGGGCACGGCTTGCGGTGCACGCCGCGCGGCAGCAGGATGGCCGAAGTGAAAGCGACGTCTAGTCGGAAGCAGGTCGAGATTGCTATGAGCGCTCGATGAGCACGCCGCGATGAGTACGGCAAGTTAGCGACGGTCCGGAGGCCGCACCCCCGGACCGAGTAGGGAGTGCAGTGGCGAAGGTCCGGGTTTACGAACTCGCCAAGGAGTTCGGTGTTGAGAGCAAGGTCGTCATGGCCAAGCTCAAGGAGATGGGCGAGTTCGTACGGTCGGCGTCCTCCACGATCGAGGCGCCGGTCGAACGCAGGCTGAAGGAAGCCTTCTCAAATTCTTCTTCGTCCTCCAAGCAGGGGGACAATCGGGGCGCGCAGAAGCGACCTTCGGGTCCGCGTCCCGCCGCGCCGCGTCCGGGCCCGCCCGGCGGCGCCTCCGACGGACAGGGCGCGCGCCCGCAGGCCCCCCGGCCCGCCGCGCCGCGCCCCCCCCCCCCCCACCCGCGCCCCGGCGGGCCCCGCGGCCACAGCCGTCCGCGGCCCGGCCCCGTTCC
>NZ_JBFARO010000211.1:0-9065 GCF_040677125.1 Actinomadura sp. NPDC049382 | reverse complement strand
GGAAGCGCGGGAGCATCGCCACCGCGCCGAGGGCCAGGGCGAGCACGGCGGTGCCGGGCCAGCCGCCGACCCAGCGCGGCGGGACGCTGCGCGGCGGCGGCACGGCGATCGCGTGCTTGGGCAGCCGGACCCGGATCAGCATGCCCTCGTGCGGGGCGAGCCCGTTCTGGATGAAGTCGACGGCGTACGGCCCGTCGCGGTCGCGCAGGCAGCGGGTAGACGCGCCCGGCGCGCCCGCCCGGCAGCCCACGCGCCGCAGCGGCACCGGCGCCTCGACGCGCACCGCCGCGTTCCCGATCGGGACGTCCCAGTCCGTGCCGATCGCGTCCCACTCCAGCTCGTCGTGGCCCGGACGCGGGGTGAACGCCCACCGGACCTCGTACTCCAGCACGTACGCCTGGCGCCCGCGGACCTCGCGGTTGCGGTCCCCGACGCTGATCCGCACGTCCCGCAGGAACCGCGTCATCCGGACGCGGGACGGCGCGCCGGTCGAGGAGCTCGTGCGCACGTTCCGCACGTCGAAGACCCGGTCGCCGCGGCGGAACGGCACGTGCCGGACGATCCCGTGCTCGCTCCGGTCGAAGTCGTAGGTGATCGTCTCCCGGACGTACAGGACGCCGTCGGCGCCGATCCGCAGCACCACGTCGTAGGTCGGGATGCGCTCCCCGGCGGCGGCCCCCCGCGCGGCGCCGGCGGGAGCGGGCAGCATCAGCACGATGATCGGCAGCAGGAGCCCCGCGAAGATCACGCGCCCCCGGACACGGCCACGCACGTCAGGCATGGTTCCACGGGCGGTCATGATCGTGTCGGTGCATCGGCGAGGGCGTACCGGGAGGGGAGCGTCCGGTCACTGCTAAGTTATCGCTCGCTAACCCCCCGAACTGAGCCTGGAGGGACCTATGCGGCGAATCGCTGCAGTAGCCCTGACCGCCGGCACCCTGATGGCCGGCATGGCCGCCGTGGGCGCCCCCGCCGAGGCGGCCGCCGCCACGAGCTGGAAGCCAATCAACTCCTACAGCAACATCGACGCCTGGGGCACCTACACCCGGAGCGGCGGCAAGACCTACGTCAAGGGCTACCTCCGCGACACCAAGAAGAACGGCTGGACCGCCTGCGTGCGGTTCCTGTTCACCGAGGGCAACAAGAAGTACTGGTCGCGCTTCAAGATCATCGGCGTGACGTCCAGCGGCGCGAAGTACAACTACGACGGCAAGGCGACCGTCAAGATCAGCGTCAGCTCCAGCTACAGCAGCCACCTGTGGGTGCAGGAGTGCGGCCGGAACAAGAAGACCGGCAAGTACTACTACGGCAAGGGCAAGAAGCTCTTCTGAGCCGTTGACCCAGCCTGACGACACAGGCCCCGCCCGGCCCGGCGGGGCCTTTGCGCTTTCCCGGGACTTTGCAAAGCGCGGATTCACGGGGCTGCGCGCCGTCCCGGGTCGGACGGGCCGCAGCCGACGATCAAGAATCGGCCGGACGCGGTGCCCGTCAGCGCGTCCTGGCTGGTGAAGCGGGCCACCGGCCGACGCAGCGAGCGCAGCGTTCGCCTAGCGGCGGCGGATATCTCCACTAGTTTCATTAGCCCGTCGCGGGGCGTGGATCAAGCCGGGGAATCGTTGTTCTCTTCGCGCCTCAACGCAAAGCGCGCGCAACTCCCGGACTTCTTTCAGACCGCCTTCGGAGGCTTCTTCAAACCGTGCCCCAGAGCCCGTTAGGACGGCTCTCCGTCCCCCGGTGCTCTGCGTGTCACATCGCTCCTTGCGTCCACGCTCGTCCGCTGGACGCCTGGCACAGGCGTGCCCGGTGACCAGTAGGGCGGCCGTTTTCGGCCACGGAGCTTGCGAAGAGGCGCACGGCAGGGCCGGGGGTCGGCCGTCCGAGGTCAGTCGTTCTTGGCGGTGTCCGGGTCGTTCTTCGTCAGGGGCGGCTTGGCGGCGGGCTCGGCCTGGGCGGCGGGGGCCTCAGCGGTGTCCGCAGGGGCCTCAGCGGGCTCGTCATGCGCCTCGGGGGCCTTCTCCTTGGTGAGGGAGAGCTTGGCCTGCTCGGGCTCGGAGGCGGCCGTTACGGACTCGTCCGCCCCGTCCTGCTCGGGCTCGTCGTCGTCGGTGAGGAGGACGCCGACCACGGCGCGAATCTTGTCGACGGGCACGGCGCCGGCGCGCAGCAGGCGCGGGACGGGGCCGGTCAGGTCGAGGATCGTGGACGGGTCGGCATGCCCCGACACGCCGCCGTCCAGGTAGACCGAGATGGAGTCGCCGAGCATCTTCTCGGCCTCGTCGATGTTGCGGGCCGCGGGCTGGCCGCTCAGGTTCGCGCTGCTGACGGCCAGCGGGCCGGTCTCCTTCAGCAGCTCCACCGCCAGCTCGTGCATCGGCATCCGGACGGCGACGGTGCCCTTGGTCTCGCCGAGGTCCCACATGAGGTTCGGGTTCGCGCGGCACACCAGCGTCAGCGCGCCCGGCCAGAACTCGTCGATGAGGTCCTGCCCGTAGACGCCGAGGTCGTCCACCAGGGCGGTCGCGGCCCGCACCGAGCCGACCAGGACGGGCGGGGGCATCTCCCGGCCGCGGCCCTTCGCCTCCAGCAGCTTGGTCACCGCGGGCGCCACGAACGCGTCCGCGCCCACCCCGTACACGGTGTCGGTCGGCAGGACGATCAGCTCGCCGCGCCGGACGGCCGACACGGCCTCGGCGATCCCGCGCGTGCGCTCCATCGGCTCTGAGCAGTCATAACGTCGGCTCACGATCGCCCGTCTTCCCATCTCGCGCGGCGCTCATCGGATTGGCACCGCCCAGGATAGCGGGGGCTCACACCCGCGAGCCGTGGCTAGTCGGTCGCGAGGCGGGCGGTGACGAAGCGGTCCCGGTTGGTGAGGTCGCGGCGGTTGCGGACGTCCCGCCAGCCGTTCTCCTCGGCGAACACCCAGTAGACCGCGTTGCCCTGCAGGTCGCTGTGCTCGACCGCGACGTAGCCGCCGGGCCGCAGCAGCCGCCGGGCGGTGCGCTCGACTACCCGGATCGCGTCCAGGCCGTCGTCGCCGCCGCCCCACAGCGCGTCCGCCGGGTCGTGGTCGCGGACGTCCGGCGGGACGTACTCCCACTCGCTCATCGGGATGTACGGGGGGTTGCTGACGACCAGGTCGACGGTGCCGTCCAGCTCGGGCAGCGCGGTGGCGAAGTCGTCCAGGTGGAGCCGGACGCGGCCCCGCTCGTCCAGCTCCTCGATGTTGCGGGTGGCGTGCACGAACGCGGTCGGGTCCTTCTCCACCGCGTGCACGCGCGCGCGAGGCGCCTCCAGCGCGATCGACAGCGCGATCGCGGCCGAGCCGGTGCCGAGGTCGACGACGAGGGGGTCGCGGACGTCCATGTCGCGGAGCGTCTCCAGCGCCCAGCCGACCATCACCTCGGTCTCCGGGCGCGGGACGAACACCCCCGGACCGACCTTCAGCTCCAGGTAGCGGAAGTAGGCGCGGCCGGTGATGTGCTGCAGCGGCTCCCCGGCCTCGCGGCGCGCGACGAACTCCCAGAAGCGGGCGTCGAACGCGCTGTCGGGGACGCCGTGCAGCTCCGAGCGCCGCACCTGGTGCACGGCCGCCGCGAGCTCCTCGGCGTCGGCGCGGGGCGAGGCCGCGCCCGCGTCGGCGAGGCGGGCGGTGGCCCTGGCGATCTCGTCGAGCAGCAGGTTCATGACTCCGTCTTTCGAGGGGGGACGACCCCCCGCGCCCGTGTTCTCCGAGGGAGGACGCCCCCCCGCACCCCCCGGTTCGCTCATGATTTCTGGGCTTCGGCCAGCCGGCGTTCCATGTCGGCGTCGACCAGCGCCTGCGTGACGTTGTGGAGGTCCCCGTCCAGCACCTGGTCGAGGTTGTAGGCCTTGTAGCCGACGCGGTGGTCGGAGATCCGGTTCTCGGGGTAGTTGTAGGTGCGCACCCGCTCGGAGCGGTCGACGGTGCGGACCTGGCTCTTGCGCTCGGCCGCCGCCGCGGCGTCGGCCTCCTCCTGCGCCATCGCCAGCAGCCGCGACCGCAGGATGCGCAGCGCCTGCTCCTTGTTCTGGAGCTGGCTCTTCTCGTTCTGGCAGGAGACGACGACGCCGGTCGGCAGGTGCGTGATGCGGACGGCGGAGTCGGTCGTGTTGACGCTCTGCCCGCCCGGACCGGACGACCGGTACACGTCGATGCGCAGGTCGTTCGGGTCGATCTGGACGTCGACGTCCTCGGCCTCGGGGGTCACCAGGACGCCGACCGCGCTGGTGTGGATGCGGCCCTGCGACTCGGTCGCGGGCACCCGCTGCACGCGGTGCACGCCGCCCTCGTACTTCAGCCGCGTCCAGACGCCCTCTTCGGCGCCGCCCTTGGCCTTCACCGCGACGGTGACGTCCTTGTAGCCGCCGAGATCGGACGGGTGCGAGTCGATGATCTCGGTCTTCCAGCCGATGCGCTCGGCGTACCGCAGGTACATGCGCAGCAGGTCGCCGGCGAACAGCGCGGACTCCTCGCCGCCCTCCCCGGCCTTCACCTGCAGGATGACGTCCTTGGAGTCGCTCGGGTCGCGCGGGACGAGCAGCCTGCGCAGCCGCTCCTCCAGGTCTTCGCGGCGCTTGTCGAGGTCGTCGGCCTCGGCGGCGAACGCCGGGTCCTCACCGGCGAGTTCGCGGGCGGTGGCCAGGTCGTCCTGCGTGGCCGCCAGCTCGCGCCGGGTCTCGACGATCGGCCGCAGCTCCGCGTACCGCTTGCCGAGCTTGCGCGCCAGCGCCTGGTCGGCATGGACGGACGGGTCGGCGAGCCGTTCCTCGATGCCCGCGTATTCGCTGATCAGATCGTCGAGATTCACGCTGTGTCCTGACCCGTTCCGGCCGGCCCGGCCGCCGCGGCCGACCCGGCCCGGAGACGGCGGCCGTCCCCGGTTGCCGACTTCGAAAGGCCCGGGGACCGCGAGTGTCCCCGGGCCGTTCCTGGTATGTGTGCGGCGCTCGCCCTACTTGCCGGCCTTCTTCTTGCCGAAGCGCTGCTCGAAGCGCGCCACCCGGCCACCGGTGTCGAGGATCTTCTGCTTGCCCGTGTAGAACGGGTGGCAGTTCGAGCAGACGTCCGCGTGGATCACGCCGTTCTCGGCGGTGCTGCGGGTCTCGAAGGTGTTGCCGCACGTACACGTCACGGTCGTGACGACGTAGTTCGGGTGGATGTCGGGCTTCATCGGTTCTCCTCGCCTCGGGCGGTCGCCGGGCGCCCGTCATGCTCGCATGGCCGGGCCATGGGAGATGTGAGGGGCGTGAACCGGTACCGCAGCGGTTGCACCTCAAGTGTGCCAGATACCCGAACGTGGCGAGGTCACCGGGCATTCCCGATCTTGGACGGGCAACGCCGCCCGGTCACCCCGCGGCGCCGTCCCGTCACCCCCGCGGCACGGCCCGGTCACCCCGCGGCGCGTCCCAGATAGGCCAGGACCGCCATCACCCTGCGGTGGCCGCCCTGCGCGGGCTGCAGGCCCAGCTTCATGAAGATGTTCGAGATGTGCTTCTCCACGGCGCCCTCGGTGACGACGAGGTCGGCGGCGATCGCCCCGTTGGAGCGCCCCTGCGCCATCAGCCCGAGCACCTCCCGCTCGCGCGGCGTCAGCGACTCCAGCGGGTCGTCGTTGCGGCGCCGGCCGAGCAGCTGGCCGATCACCTCCGGGTCGATCACCGTCCCGCCGGCCGCGATGCGGCGCACCGCGTCGATGAACTCGGCGACGTCCGCGACCCGCTCCTTCAGCAGGTAGCCGACGCCCTCGGCGCCGCCGCCGATCAGGTCCGTCGCGTACCGCTCCTCCACGTACTGCGACAGGACGAGGATCGGCGTGCCCGGCCGCCGCTCCCGGACGGCGAGCGCCGCGCGCAGCCCCTCGTCGGTGAACGACGGCGGCATCCGGACGTCCACGATGGCGAGGTCGGGGGCGTGCTCCTCAACGATGCCGAGCAGGCCCGGCCCGTCCCCGACGGTCGCCGCCGTCTCGATCCCGGCGTCGCCGAGCAGCCGGACGAGCCCTTCCCGCAACAGCACCGAGTCCTCGGCGATCACTACCCGCATCGCCCCATTATCGTGCCCGCGGCCCGGCCCGCCGATGCGCGGGCCGAGCCAGGAGCCGGCGGTCGCCGGGGCGGCCGTCACCAGGTGCAGGGGAGGTCCGCGCGGATGATCGTGGGGCCGCCGGGCGGGCTGTCCACGATGAGCATCCCGTCGATCGTCGCGGCCCGGTCGGCGAGCCCGGCGAGGCCGCCGCCGCGCCGGGCGGTCGCGCCGCCCACCCCGTTGTCGATCACCTCGACGACCACCCAGCGGTCCTCGCGGGCGACCCGGACCGACACCTGCGTCGCGCGGGCGTACTTCGCGACGTTCGCCAGCGACTCGGCGACGATGAAGTAGGCGATGCTCTCGACCGCCGCCGGCGGGCGCTCCGGCAGGTCGACGCTCACCTGGACGGGCACCGGGGCGCGGCCCGCGAGGCCCGACAGCGCCGGGTCCAGGCCGCGGTCGGTGAGGATCGCCGGGTAGATGCCGCGGGCCAGGTCGCGCAGCTCGGTGATGGCCTCCTTGGTGCCGGCGTGCGCCTGCTCGATCAGCGCCCGCGCGCCCTCCGGGTCGTCGTCGAGCTTGGCGCGGGCGCGGCCGATGTCCATCGCGACGGCCAGCAGCCGCTGCTGCGCGCCGTCGTGCAGGTCGCGCTCGATGCGGCGCCGCTCGAACTCGGCGGCGTCCACCCCGCGGGCGCGGCTGGCCTGGAGGTGCTCGGTGCGCCTGCGCAGCTCCACATTCTCGGCCTGCGCGGGGCTCGGGCCGAGCAGCAGCGCGGCGAACACCGTGTGGCCGATCGCGAGCGCCCGCGTCACGTACATCGCCAGCGTGAGGAACACCAGCCCGACGACCATCACCGGGAGGGCCTCCAGCGGGTTGCCCGCCCAGTACGAGACGAACCCGAGGTTGATCTCGGCGCCGTCGTCCACCGCCACGATCAGCGGCAGGCCGAGCGTCGTCGCCGTCGCGCCCCAGACCGCCGCGGACACGACGAGCTCCACCAGCGTGACCGGGAACAGGAGGCCGAGGTAGAGGAGGTCCTTCCAGGTGGACGGGTCCGCCGCCATGCCCTTGAGGCGGGCGAGCGGGTTGCGGCTCTCGGGCGGCCGCCGGTACGGGTCCGGGACGCGGACGCCGAACGCCGCCCGGACGAGCCGGCGCTCCAGCATCGCGCCGAACCGCCACGCGACCATCAGCAGCGCCAGCAGCGGCACCCCGACCCAGATGATCAGCAGCCCGAGGGACAGCGCCAGCCCGACGGCGAGCGTGACGAACCAGGCGAGCCCGAACGCCATGCTGACGCCCAGGTAGAGCGCGGAGCGCCAGGTCACCGACGACCGCGCCATCGCGAGCGGCGCCCAGGAGCCGTTCAGGACGGACGGGGCGTCCCCGCCGCCGCGCGTCGCCGCGGCCCACCGTGTCGCGGCCCATCCGACGGCGCCGCCGCCGGGGTCTCTGCTCAGCTCGCCCACATCGTCCTCCGTGCCCGTTCCCAACCTACGATCCCAGCGTGCCGGGGCGGGGCCGCCGCGACCATGACGTGGACCGGCGGATGGGGGGTGGGGCTAACCCCACCACGCCGCCGTGCCCGCTTCGCGGACGGACGTGGAACGCCCCCGCCCGGTGACCCGGACGGGGGCGTTCCACGCGTGCTCAGACCCGGATCCGGGCCGCGCCGGGCGCGATCAGCGGTGGCGCCCGGCGCGCGCGATCAGCGGTCGTCGGAGACCGTGGTCTTCTGCACCTGGAGCAGGAACTCGGCGTTGGACTTGGTCTCCTTCATCTTCTCGATGAGGAGCTCCAGCGCCTGCTGCGTGTCGAGCGCGTGCAGCACCCGGCGCAGCTGCCAGACGACCCGCAGCTCCTCCGGAGCCATGAGGATCTCCTCCTTGCGGGTGGACGACTGGTCGACGTCCACCGCCGGGAAGATCCGCTTGTCGGCCAGGCTCCGGTTGAGCTTCAGCTCCATGTTGCCGGTGCCCTTGAACTCCTCGAAGATGACCTCGTCCATGCGGGACCCGGTCTCCACCAGCGCGGTCGCGAGGATCGTCAGCGAGCCGCCGTTCTCGATGTTGCGCGCCGCGCCGAAGAACCGCTTCGGCGGGTAGAGCGCGGTCGAGTCGACACCACCGGACAGGATCCGGCCGGACGCCGGCGCCGCCAGGTTGTAGGCCCGGCCGAGGCGGGTGATCGAGTCGAGCAGCACGACGACGTCGTGGCCGAGCTCGACGAGCCGCTTGGCGCGCTCGATCGCCAGCTCCGCGACCGTGGTGTGGTCCTCGGCGGGACGGTCGAAGGTCGAGTGGATGACCTCGCCCTTCACCGTCCGCTGCATGTCGGTGACCTCTTCCGGACGCTCGTCCACCAGGACGACCATCAGGTGGCACTCCGGGTTGTTCTTGGTGATCGCGTTCGCGATCGCCTGGAGCACCATGGTCTTGCCGGCCTTCGGCGGCGACACGATCAGCCCGCGCTGGCCCTTGCCGATCGGCGACACCAGGTCGATGATCCGGGTGGTCAGGATGCCGGGGTCGGACTCCAGCCGCAGCCGCTCCTGCGGGTACAGCGGGGTCAGCTTGGTGAAGTCGACGCGGCCCTTGGCCTGCTCCGGCTCCATCCCGTTGACGGTGTCGAGGCGGACCAGCGCGTTGAACTTCTCGCGCCGCTCGCCCTCGCGCGCCTGCCGGACGGCGCCGGTGATGACGTCGCCCTTGCGGAGGCCGTTCTTGCGGACCTGCGCCAGCGACACGTACACGTCGTTCGGGCCGGGCAGGTAGCCGGTCGTCCGGACGAAGGCGTAGTTGTCGAGGATGTCGAGGATGCCCGCGACCGGGATGAGGACGTCGTCCTCGGTGATCACCGGCTCCTCGTAGCGCTCGCGGCCGCGGCCGCGGTTGCGCTCGCGGAACCGGCGCCCGCGCCGGCCCCGGCCGCTGCCGTCGTCATCGTCGTGCTGGCCGCCGCCCGCGTACGACCTGAGTCGTACGGCGCCGTCCCTCGCCCCGCTGACCCG
>NZ_JBFARO010000210.1:0-9222 GCF_040677125.1 Actinomadura sp. NPDC049382 | reverse complement strand
AAAGCTCAAACAATACAGCTGGTGCGCGCCCCGGGGGGGGGGGGGGGCGCGGGGGGGGGGCGCCCCCCCGGGGGGGGGGGGGGGGGGGGGGGCCCCCCGCCCCCGCCCGGCGGGTGTTCTGAGTGGGGTCAGGCAGTGGCGGGCTTGTAGACGGCCACGGCGCAGGCGCTGCCGAGGCCGATGTTGTGCTGGAGGGCGACGCGGGCGCCTTCGACCTGGCGCTTGTCGGCCTGGCCGCGCAGCTGCCAGGTCAGCTCGGCGCACTGGGCGAGGCCGGTGGCGCCGAGGGGGTGGCCCTTGGAGATCAGGCCGCCGGAGGGGTTGACGACCCACTTGCCGCCGTAGGTGGTGGCCTGGTCGTCGATGAGCTTGTGGCCCTCGCCGACCTCGGCCATGCCGAGGGCCTCGTAGGTGATGAGCTCGTTGGCGCTGAAGCAGTCGTGGAGCTCGATGACGTCGACGTCGTCGATGGAGACCTGCGCCTCGTCCATGGCCTTGCGGGCGGCCCGCTGGGAGACGCCGAACCCGACGACCTGGATGGAGGAGTGGTCCTCGAAGCTCTGCGGGGTGTCGGTGGCGATGTGGTGCCCGGCGATCTCGACGGCCTGGTCCCACAGGTCGTTCTCGTCCAGGAACCGCTCGCTGACGACGAGCGCGGCCCCGGCCCCGTCGGAGGTGGGGGAGCACTGCAGCTTGGTCAGCGGGTCGAAGATCATCGTGGCGTTCTTGACGTCGTCGAGCGAGTACTCGGTCTGGAACTGCGCGTAGGGGTTGTTGACCGAGTGCTTGTGGTTCTTCCAGCCGATCCACGCGTAGTGGTCGGGGGTGGAGCCGTACTTCTCCATGTGCTCGCGGCCGGCGTTGCCGAACATCTGCGGCATGGGCGCCTTGTCCAGCTCCCACTCGCGGCCCGCGGTCATGGAGCGCAGGTGGTGGTCGATGATGGTGACCTTGGACTCGCCGACGCCGGCGCCGAGCGAGCCCTTCTTCATCTTCTCCATGCCGAGCGCGAGCGCGCAGTCGGCGAGGCCGCCGCGGACGGCCTGGCGGGCGAGGAACAGCGCGCTGGAACCGGTCGCGCACGCGTTCATCACGGTCATGACGGGGATGCCGGTCATGCCGGTCTCGTAGAGGGCGCGCTGGCCCATCGACCCGTACATGGAGCCCGCGTAGGCCATCTCGATCTTGTCGTAGCCGACGCCGGCGTCCGCCAGGGCCTTGCCGACGGCCTCCTTGGCCATGTCGGGGTACTCCCAGTCGCGGGAGCCGGGCTTCTCGAACTTGGTCATGCCCACGCCGACGACGAAGGTGCGGTTGGCCATCGGGCTCGCCTCCTGTAACCGAATGCTGTTCGGTGACACGATAACGCGCCGCCCGCGGGGCCGCCGGGGCGCTCTCGATGATCGGGACGAACCCGCCGGTCAGCCCGGCATCTCGGCGGCGAGGGCGGCGGCGAACGCGGCCACGTCCTGCTCGGTGGTGTCGAACGAGCAGACCCAGCGGACCTCGCCGGTCGCCTCGTCCCAGGTGTAGAAGGCGAATCGCTCGCGCAGCCGCTCCGCGGCGTCCTTCGGGATGACCGCGAAGACGGTGTTCGCCTGCACCGGCTGCGTGATCTCCACGCCGGGGACGGCGCGGGCGGCGGCCTCCAGCCGGCCCGCCATCGCGTTGGCGTGCGCGGCGTTGCGCAGCCACAGGTCGCCGTCCAGCAGCGCGACGAGCTGCGCCGACACGTACCGCATCTTCGACGCCAGCTGCATGCTCGACTTGCGCAGGTAGCTCACCCCGCGGACGGCGTCCGGGTTCAGGACGACGATCGCCTCGCCGAGCAGCAGGCCGTTCTTGGTGCCGCCGAACGACAGCACGTCCACGCCCGCGTCGGTGGTGAGGGCGCGCAGCGGGACGCCGAGGGACGCGGCGGCGTTGGCGATGCGGGCGCCGTCCATGTGCACGGTCATGCCGCGCTCGTGCGCCGCCGCCGCGACGGCCGCGGTCTCCTCCGCCGTGTAGACGGTGCCGAGCTCGGTGCTCTGCGTGATCGACACGACGGCGGGCTGCCGCCGCTGGACGTTGCCGAACCCGGTCGCGTACCGCTCGACCAGCCCGGGGGTGAGCTTGCCGTCCGGCGCCGGGACGGTGACCAGCTTCAGCCCGGCGATCTTCTCGGCGGCGCCGCACTCGTCGGTGTTGATGTGCGCCGACTCCGGGCACACGACCGAGCTCCACCGCTCCGACATCGCCTGCAGCGACACCACGTTCGCGCCCGTCCCGTTGAACACCGGGTACACCTCGGCGCGGTCGCCGAAGTGCCGCCGGACGACCGCGCGGAGCCGGCCGGTGACCGCGTCGTCGCCGTAGGCGGGCTGGTGCCCGGCGTTGACCTCGGCGAGGGCGGCGAGGACGTCGGGGTGGACGCTCGCCTGGTTGTCGCTGGCGAAACCGCGCGCGGCGGGAGGGGTCTCGGGCGGGTGAGTCATGCGCCCATTCTCCCGGACGGCGGCGGCCCGCCGGATCGCCGGCCCAGCCGGGCCCGCCGATCGCTAGGCCGGGCGGTCGGTGATGTTCTGCACCGGCGCGGGCGCGGCGTCGGCCGGCGGGTGCTCGGCGGCGCGCAGCGCCATGCGGGCGCGCATGGCGTCGAGGTCGTCGCCGAACCTGGCCACGGTGGACTGCAGGTCGCGCCAGAGCCCGGTGCGCTGCTCCAGCTGGGCGACCTTGGTGCGCAGCTCGCCGAGGCGCCGCTCGGCGGTGTCCAGCCGGGCGCCGTGGCCGGCGGTGTCGCGGCCGGTGCGGATGAGGCTGGTGGCGACGGCGGCCAGGTCGCGCTCGGTGTCGTCCATCCGCTCGTCGATGCGCGGCAGCAGCCGGTCGTTGAGCTGCCCGACGAGGGAGTCGAGCTCGGTGCGGACGGTGCGCAGTTCGGCGTCCTGGTCGCGGACGGTCTGCTCTAGGATCGCGATGCGCTCGACGAGTGCGGGGAGCAGCCGGCCCAGCTCCGCCGACCGTTCCAGATCCCGTCCCACCTTGGCGAGCAGGCCGACGCCCTCGCGCAGATGGCGCTCCGCCTCGGCGGCGGCGCGGCGGACGAGACCCGGGATCACGGTCATGGCGCTCCCTCCAGGGGCCGGTCGGGTGGAATCTCCTTAAACTGTAGGCGAACCGAGCGTGAACATTTTGTGAACCCGGATGTTTATTTCGGCGTCCGGGCGCGCCTCCGGGCGGCCGGCGGGCGGCGCGTCCGGCCCGCCGCCGGCGGCGGCACGGCGCAGGTGCAAAGGCCCCGGCGGACGATGAGCCAGGCGCGTTCGGCGGTGTAGTCCGCGCGGCTGAGCGCCGGGCGGACGCGGTGGCAGGTCAGGCAGAGCATGTGCGGTCGGTCCTCCCCGTAGCGGCCGGGAGCCTCCCGCGCCCGGTGGGTCGTTCCGGCCCGCCGCCCCGCGCGCATTCCCCCCGGATGCGCGGACGGGGCGGCGGGACCCACAGGATGGCCCTTCGTCTCCCAGCCGCCGGTAACGGTAGGCGTCTCCAGGTTGCATGCACGTTGCGACCGGATGCTCACGGAGCGTGTCCCCATCCGGCCGTGCGGGATCCGTGGAATCGGTTGCGCCGAACCCCGCGGGGGGCGGATCCTCGGACCGGCCGAGGTTCTCTCCGGGGGAAGGGGCTGATGGTGGTGCGCGATCCGGTGGCCGTCCGTCTGCCCATCTCCGAGTCCTGGCGGCGCTCCCGGGACGCGGGCGTCGACGCGGGCGTGCAGGCGGCGCCGCTGGTGTACGAGCGGGACGTCGTCGCCGACGCCCGCGACGTCCACCCCCTCCAGCCGCACCTGCCGATGCTGGAGTCGCTGCTGCGGCGGGTCGCGGACGAGACCGAGCACCTCATGGTGATCACCGACGCGGACGGGCACGTGCTGTGGACGCAGGGCCCGCCGGCCGCGCGCCGGGCCGCCGACGCGATCGGGCTGACCGAGGGGTTCCGCTGGGCGGAGGACGCGGTCGGCACCAACGGGATCGGCACCGCGATCGCCGCGGGCCGGCCGGAGTACGTCTACGCCGCCGAGCACGTCGCGCACGTCCTGCACCGCTGGTCGTGCGCGGGCGCGCCGATCATCGACCCCGACTCGGCGCGGGTGGTGGGGTGCATCGACGTCAGCGCGACCGTGGCGGCGCTGCATCCGGCGACCGTCGCGCTGGTGGCCGCCGCGGCGCGGCTGGCCGAGTCGCGGCTGGAGAACGAGATGCTGGTGCGGGACGAGCGGCTGCGCGAGCGGCTGCTGCCGCACCTGCGCCGGCTCGGTGGGGGCGGCCTGCTGGTGACCGCCACCGGCCGGGTGCTGGCGGCGGGCGCGGCCGGGCTGCGCGGGCTGCGGCTGGCCGTCCCCGAGCCCGGCGGGACGGTCGCGCTGCCGGACGGCCGCGTCGCCGTCGCCGAGCCGCTCGGCGAGGCGTTCCTGCTGCGGTCGGCCGACCGGGTCGGCGCGCGGGTGGTCCCCGACCCCGGCGCGGA
The DNA here is from genome assembly GCF_040677125.1 of Actinomadura sp. NPDC049382. Taxonomy (NCBI): domain Bacteria; kingdom Bacillati; phylum Actinomycetota; class Actinomycetes; order Streptosporangiales; family Thermomonosporaceae; genus Actinomadura; species Actinomadura sp. NPDC049382. Next base: position 4,716 of record NZ_JBFARO010000210.1, on the reverse strand, counting down.
GGCGGCGCCGGCGGCCCGGCCGGCCGCCGGCGACGGGCCGCTGCTGGCGCTGTCGCTGCTCGGCGACGGGCAGCCGCACGCGCTGCTGGACGGGCGGCGCTTCGAGCTGACGCTGCGGCACGCCGAGATCCTCGCGCTGCTGGCGCTGCATCCGCGCGGGCTGAGCGGCGACCGGCTCTCGCTGTGCCTGTACGGCGACGACGGCAGCCCCGCGACGGTGCGGCCGGAGATCCACCGGCTCCGCCAGCAGTTCGGCGACATCGTCCGGGCCCGCCCGTACCGGCTCGGCTGCGCGGTCGAGGCCGACTTCATCACGGTCCGGCGGCTGCTGGACGACGGCGACGCCGGCGGCGCGGTGCGGCTGTACGGGGGCGAGCTGCTGCCCCGCTCGGACGCGCCGGCGATCCGCGCGGAGCGCGACGAGCTGGCGGTGCGGGTGCGGCGGCAGGTGCTCGACCGCGGCGGCGCCGAGACGCTGTGGGCCTACGCGCAGACCGAGCCGGGCCGCGCCGACCTGGAGGCGCTGGAGCGGCTGCGCGCGATGCTGCCCGCGGGCGATCCGCGGCGGGCCGCGGTCGCCTCGCGCAGCGACCGGCTGCTCAGCGGCGAGCTGTAGAGCGCGGCTCCGCGGGGGCCGCGGGGGGCGGCGCGCCGAGGCCGGTCAGGTGGGCGCAGTCGTTGTAGCAGACGGCCTGGAGGCCGGAGCCGTCGCCGCGCCAGCGGGTGACCGAGGCGTTGCCGACGGGTTCCTTCTCGATCCGCATGATCTCGGCCTCGGTGAGGTCCTCCACCAGGTAGCGGGTCATGACGATGATCGCGTCGTGGGTGACGACGAGGACGCGGCCGCCGGGGGCGTCGGCCTCCAGGTCGCGGTAGAAGCTGCGCAGCCGCAGCGCGAGGTCGGCCCACGACTCCCCGCCGGGCGGGCGGTAGTAGAACTTGCCGAGCTGGTCCAGCCGGGCGGCCTCGGCGGGGAACCGGCGCCGGACGCCGAGGGCGGTGAGGCCCTGCAGGGCGCCCTGCTCGCGGTCGCGGAGCCGCTCGTCGACCCGCAGCCGGGGGCCGCCGGGGTGCCGCGGGGCGGCGTAGGAGGTCTGCGCGAGGGCGATCTCGGCGGTGTCGACGGTGCGCAGGTAGGGGGAGGCGATGACGTGGGTCGGGCGCTCGTCCTCGGGGAGCGCGGCGAGCCAGCGGCCGAGGGTGGCGGCCTGGGCGCGGCCGGTGTCGGACAGGGGGATGTCGGCGTCGCGTTCGGTGATGCCGGCCTCTTCGGCATCGGTGCCGAGGACGGCCTGGTAGGCGAGGTTGCCGGTGCTCTCACCGTGCCGGGTCAGGTTCAGCCACTGCAGCGCTCTCACGCCCGCCATGCTGCCATGTCCCGGGGGCGGGCCGGTGCCCGTGCGCGCTTCCCGCCGTGCGGCCAAAGCGATTCCGCCCCGGGGCCAAGGCGATTCCGCTGTGCTCTACGGCCGGTAGTACTCTCGTTCCGTGACCGACGTCCTGGGCACCGTGATCATCGTGGTGGCGCTGCTGACCGCCGTTTACGCGCTGGTGTCGGCGCTGCGCAACCGGGCGATGGACCTCGGGCACCTGATCGCGCTCGGCGCGCTGGAGGCGCTGCTGATCGCGCAGGCGGTCGTCGCGTTCGTGAAGCTGTCGGGCGGCGAGGGGCCGGACGGCACCGCCACCTTCGTCGGCTACCTGCTGGGCTCGCTGCTGATCCCCGTCGCGGGCGCCGGATGGGGGCTGCTGGAGCGCACCCGGTGGGGGTCCGCCGTCATCGTCGTCGCGGGGGTGGCCGTGGCCGTCATGGTCGTCCGGATGGACCAGTTGTGGAGCGGTGGCGGTGTCTGAGCCCGAAGGAACGCGCGCCGAGCGGGCCGAGCGGGCCGAGCGGGCCGGGGGCGAGTCCGTCCGGCCCGGGGCCCGCGCGGACGGCGGCGCCCGCGCCGGCGCCCCCGCCCGCACGGGTGGCGGGTCCCGGCCCGGGACCGCGGGCGGGCCGGGACGGCTGCTGGTCGCCGTATACGCGATCTTCGCGCTCGCGGCCGGTGCGCGGGCGGCGGTGCAGATCGCCACCCAGTACTCCGAGGCGCCGCTGGCCTACGCGCTGTCGGCGTTCGCCGCGGCCGTCTACGTCCTGGCGACGGTGGCGCTGGCCCGCGGCGGCCGCACCTCGTTCCGGGTCGCCGTCGCGGCCTGCTCGACCGAGCTCGCCGGGGTGCTGGTGGTGGGCACGCTGAGCCTCGCCGACTCCGCCGCGTTCCCCGACGAGACCGTCTGGTCCCTGTACGGGCGCGGCTACGGGTTCGTCCCGCTGGTGCTGCCGGTCGTGGGCCTGTGGTGGCTGCGCCGCACCGCCCGCGCGGGCGGCGGAACCCGCGCGGGCGGTGGGCGCCCTGTGAGCGGCGGCGTGTGAGCCCTCCGGCCACAGGTGTCGGGTGGTCATCGCTGCCCCTTCCGGCGGCGGGGCCCGCCGCCTAGGCCGCCGCGGACAGGGACGACCGGCCGCCGATCGGGAGGGCCTGCACGGCGGCGCGCATGATCGCCTCGACCTCGTCGGGCGACAGGTCGGCGGTGGGGTTGCGGCGCATCCAGCGGACCAGCTTCAGCGGCGGCGCGAACACGATGCCGTCGGCGGCGAACGGGGTGCGGACGAGGTCGCCGCCGTGCACGGCGAGCACGGGCGTCACCTTCACCGGGACCTCGGCGACGCGGGAGACCGCCACGGCGGCGGCCTCGGCCCGCGCCGTCAGCGTGCCGACCAGCTTGGACTGGGTGCGGCCGTCGATGAACAGCTTGCCGCCGTGGTGGGAGATCTCCGCGTCGGGGTGCCACGCCTCGTTGTGGACGAGCCAGAGCCCGCCCGGCCCGATGACGAGCTGGTCGGCGGTGCCGTGGCCGGGGACGGTCCGGGCGTGCAGCACGCGGTGGCCATTGCGCTCCAGTGTGTAGCGCAGCACCCGGTTCATGCGCTCGTCGCCGCGCAGCCCGAGCCGCCATACCCGGGACGAGTGGTACACGCGCCAATGGACGAACACGTCTGCGGACGCCACCGCAACGGCCATGATGATTCCGAATAGCGGGTTGACGAGCAGTCCGCACAGTATGAGCGTCGCCGCGGCCAGAAATGCGCGGGTCCGCAATCTCCCTTTTCGGCCGCGCTGCCAGAGCTCCTCGTACACCGCCTGCGGCGAACCGCCGGTGAACGCCGGCCTGTCCCTGAGGTAGATGGAGCTGCCGAACATGCCGAACCTCCCAGCACCTGCGATGACGCCATCATTATGGGGACGCCGATGCGATTTGCGCCACACTTCGCAAGGTGACTTATATCAAACTGCCAAGTCAGTTCCGGGGCTTGAAGTCATTGCTCACCTGCTCTTTCGCCAGGATTGGGAGGGTGCGGTGGCGGGAAGAATCCGGAACGTCCCGGAGAATGCAATGAAAGGCTCGATGCAAGTATCACCGCAACGAACAGAGCCTTTTTCGGTGCAATGGATTTCCGCTGCGGCGGGCGGGCCGGGCAGACTGGGGCGATGCAGCTGAGCGCCGCCGAGAACCTGCCCGTCCACCGCGCCGTCCCCGCGCTGCGCGCGGCGCTGGACGGGCACGGCGCCGCGGTGCTGTCGGCGCCGCCCGGCACGGGCAAGACGACCCTGGTGCCGCTCGCCCTGGCCGGGCTCGCGCTCGGCGGCCCGCCCGCGGCCGGGAAGGTGCTGGTGCTGGAGCCGCGCCGCCTCGCGGCCCGCGCCGCCGCCCGCCGGATGGCCTGGATCCTCGGCGAGCGCGTCGGCGGCGCGGTCGGCGTCACCGTGCGCGGCGAGAACCGCCCCGGCACCCGCGTCGACGTCGTCACGACGGGCGTGGTGCTGCAGCGCCTGCAGTCCGACCCGGAGCTGGACGGCGTCGGCACGGTGATCCTGGACGAGTGTCACGAGCGACACCTGGACGCCGACACCGCGCTGGCGTTCCTGCTGGACGTCCGCGCGGCGCTGCGCCCCGACCTGCGGCTGGTCGCGGCGTCCGCGACCGCCGACACCGGCCCGTGGGCGCGGCTGCTCGGCGGCGCGCCCGTCGTGGAGACCGAGGCCGCGCTGCACCCGGTGGAGGCGGTGTGGGCGCCGCCGGAGCGGCCCGTCCCGCCGCCGCACGGCCTGCGCGTCGACCCGGCGCTGCTCGCGCACGTCGCCGCGACCGTCCGCCGCGCCGTGGCCGAGCGGGACGGCGACGTGCTGTGCTTCCTGCCCGGCGTCGGGGAGATCGCCCGCGTCGCCGGGATGCTCGGCGGGGTCGCGGCCGACGTCCTGCAGATCCACGGGCAGGCGCCCCGCGCCGTGCAGGACGCGGTGCTGGCGCCCGCGCCGGGCCGCCGGGTCGTGCTGGCCACGTCGGTGGCCGAGTCGAGCCTGACGGTGCCGGGCGTCCGCGCGGTCGTGGACTCCGGCCTGGCCCGCGAGCCCCGCACCGACCACGCGCGGGGGCTCGGGTCGCTCACCACCGTCCGCGCGTCCCGCGCCACCGCCGAGCAGCGCGCCGGGCGCGCCGGCCGGGAGGGCCCCGGCACCGTGTACCGCTGCTGGACGCGGGCCGAGCACGACCGGCTCCCGGCCCGCCCCCGCCCGGAGATCGAACTGGCCGACCTCACCGGCTTCGCGCTCCAGGCGGCCTGCTGGGGCGACCCCGACGCGGCCGGGCTGGCGCTGCCGGACCCGCCGC